>NZ_NOYS01000036.1:0-70635 GCF_002258475.1 Rhodococcus sp. 06-1460-1B | reverse complement strand
CACAAGCGGATGGCTGATACATCGAATGCTTTCACCAAATAAAATTCGGCACTGACATTCATCGACACACTGTTGAGTTCTCAAAGAACACGCACACACTCGAACCCCACGAACACACACGCCGTCGGCCTCAAGGGCAACTGTTCCAGCCTATCCCAGCTTGGTCTCGGACACAAGGCCCGACTCTTGGGGGATAAAACCTGCCGAGCCACACGTCCAACCTCGTTCACCCAGTCCGTGAAGACCGGGTCGGTGTCCGTCGCTCTGACTCGACAAAAGTTACGCCACCAACCCCACACACGCAAATCGGCAGGTGAATCGAGTTACCGCCGGCATCTGCCCAGGTCGGAGGAGCCGCGCGCATGGGTGCCTCGCATTCGGCCGACATATCCCCGCGTGTGACGCCAGCCATATCTTGCGAACAGTCGACAGAAATCGGTTTCACACGCGGGACAACGCCAGAACGTGGTCGGGCACACCGAGGTTCGGTTCCACATCTTCCCCACGCTCTGCAGTGCCGACGTATTCACCGGTCGGAATCACACCCGCCCACACGTCACCTGCGGCAATGTCGGCCTCGTCGTCGATCGGTCCGCCGGTCCGCGCTTTCACCGATGCTTCGTACAGCGGAAGCGCCAACACGCTCGTCGCCGCAAGCTCTTTCCTCGTATGCGCCCGCAGATGTGTGCTTCTACCCGGAACGACCTGATCGACTATGGCGTCCAATGCCCGTGCCCGTTCGTCCTCGTCCTCCACTCGACGTGGCCGTCCCACGATGACGGCGCTTCGATAGTTCATCGAGTGATGGAACGCGGACCGGGCCAGAACCAACCCGTCGACGACCGTGACCGTCACGCAGATGTCCTGATCAGGCGCCTCCACCAGGCTTCGAGAGGCGACCGAACCATGGAGGTACAGGGTTCCCGCCCTGTCCGGCCCCTCCGGATCCAGGCCGAACACGGTCGGGAGCACACGTGGCACGTTCCCCACCAGTACCCCCATATGACAGAGGCGAGCCGATCGGAGCACGTCGAGCAACGCCGTCCGCTCCGACTGCGCACGCTGCCGACCTCGGACCACGGTGGTTCTGGATGTTGGGGACAGAAGTGTTTCGTCGGCCGTCATGCCACCAGAGTGCCGCCCCGTTGGCTCACTGTCATGGTCCAATAGGGAGCAATAACGCTAGGCCACTTTCTGCCATGAACAGGTGACGCACGATGACCTTGCCGCCGAATGCCCTGTCGATCGCGATCGATCGAGCCGACCACCGCACGTTGCCCGTTCAGGTAGCCGACGGTATCCGGGCGGCAATCGATCGCGGCGAGCTCGAGCCGGGCGTCCGATTGCCAAGTACCAGAGCACTTTCCGTCGAAATGGGTCTGGCTCGTGCGGTGGTGGAGAAGGCGTACGAGCAGCTCGTCGCCGAAGGATGGCTCGAGGCACGTCGCGGATCCGGCAATTACGTCCGAGATGTTCGGCATGCCGTTCGGTCGGACCACAGGCTGCACCGAGCACAGGAAGGCCCACCCACTACTCAGCGCATTTCGCTGCGCCCCGGAATACCGTGGACTCCGCCTCGCGCATCCGATGCGTGGAAGCGGGCATGGCGAGACGTCGGTGGCTCTCCCCCACCGGGCGACTATCCCGATCCGGCCGGCTCACTCGACTTGCGCAAGCGCCTTGCAGACTTGCTCGGCCGTGCACGCGGGCTGCACACCACCGCGGATTCGATCGTCGTCACCACGGGCAGCATTCACGGTCTGGACCTGGCACTGGGTGCCCTCTCTGCAAACGTCGGCGTCGAACATGTTCTCGCACTGGAGAATCCGGGATACCGAGCTGCTGCTGCCCTCGCTACACACCGCGGGTGGTCCGTTCACGACATCCCCGTCGACCGCGAGGGCCTCGTCGTCGACGAGCTCGAATCGGTTCCTCACGGCACCCCGGCCGTTTACGTCACTCCCTCACACCAGTACCCCACCGGCGGACTCTTGCCCATCGGTCGTCGGCGCGCCCTGGCGGACTGGGCACGAAGTAGCGGAACCACCATCATCGAGGACGACTACGATTCCGAATTCCGTTACGGCATAGCACCTTTGACGACGGTCACCGAGCTCGTTCCGGACCGTTCCGTCTACCTGGGAACGGTATCGAAGACGCTGGGTGCCGGCGTACGCCTCGGATGGATGGTGGCTCCCCCGTCGATGGTCGAGCGCATCACCGACACACGTCGCGCCATCGGCGACTTCCCGTCGGTTCCCGTCCAGCAGGCCATGACCTCGCTGTTGCGGGACGGCGAATGGGACCGGTCCGTACGCACGGCACGTCGGATCTATCGGGCACGTGACCGCGTCGTCGCCGCTGCGCTGGCGCCATTCGGCGAACTTCGGGGCGTCGGTGCCGGGCTGCACACGGTGCTCGTGCTCGACGCAGACGTTGCACGCGATATTGCAGCCGACTGCGCGGACAACGGGGTCGATTTGCCGACACTCGCACATTCGACGCGATCGCCGACCACCGATGGTGGCATCGTCATCGGCTACGGGTCGGTGGCGGACGATCGATTCGAGCGCGCGCTCCGGGTGCTGGTCGACGCTCTCGAGAAGAGGTCGGTCAGCTGACCCGCTCGATGCTCCCGCCGAGAGCGGTCAGGTTTTCCACGAATCGCGGATAGCCCCTGTCGATGTGGAACACGTCGTGCACTTCGGTCGTACCGTCCGCCACCAGCCCGGCCAGGACCAGCCCGGCCCCAGCTCGAATGTCCGAAGACCACACCGGCGCGCTGGAGAGTTGGGGAACACCGCGGACCACAGCATGGTGGCCATCGGTACGCGCATCAGCACCCAGTCGGATCATCTCCTCGACGAACCGGAAGCGTGCCTCGAACACGTTCTCGGTGATCATCGACGTCCCGTCGGCGACGGTTGCGAGCCCGATAGCCATCGGTTGCAGATCCGTGGGAAACCCGGGGTACGGCAACGTCGCAAAGTTCACTGCTCGCGGCCGTTCGTGCTGAACGACGCGGAAGCCGTCCGGTTCGCTGGTCACCTCGGCACCCGCAGACCGCAGCTTGTCCAGCACGAGCGACAGGTGCTTCGGGTTGACCCCACGCACGCGAACGTCCCCGCGCGTCATCGCGGCCGCGATTCCCCACGTAGCAGCGACAATTCGGTCGCCGATGACGCGATGAGTCGTCGGCTTCAACGCGCTGACACCCCGGATGGTGAGGGTCGAGGTGCCTGCGCCCCGGACATCGGCACCCATCTCGTTGAGCATGTTGCACACGTCGACGATGTCCGGTTCGCGTGCCGCGTTGTCGATCACGGTCTCACCGGTAGCGAGCACAGCCGCCATCAGGATGTTTTCCGTCGCTCCCACAGAGGGGAAAGCCAACCTGATGTTCGCGCCGCGCAACTCGTCGGCTTCCGCAACGACGCATCCGTGTTGAATTTCGCTGCGCGCCCCCAGCAACTGCAGTCCGGACTGGTGCATATCCAGCGGACGCGACCCGATGGCGTCACCGCCCGGCAATGCCACCACCGCTCGCTTGCACCGCGCGACGAGAGGGCCGAGGACACAGACCGACGCTCGGAACTGGCGAACAGCCGCGAAATCGGCGTGGTATTTCGGCATGGCCGGGGTCGTGATGTGGACGACCGAGCCGTCGAGCTCCACCTCGCACCCGAGTCCGCGCAGCACCTCCGCCATCAGCGGAACATCCAGGATGTCGGGACAGTTGGTGATCGTGCTGGTTCCCTCGGCGAGCAGGGCCGCGGCCATCAGCTTGAGGACGCTGTTCTTCGCACCACCGACCGCCACCTCACCCACGAGGCGATTACCACCGTTGACCAAAAAGCGTTCACTCACTTCGACAGCGTAGCCAGCGGTACCGACCGGCACCCGCGCGGTACCGTAGCGGCATGGCCGTTCACCTCACACGCATCTACACCCGGACCGGCGACGACGGGACCACGGGATTGAGCGATTTCTCGAGGGTCTCCAAGAACGACGAGCGGCTGATCGCCTATGCAGATTGCGACGAGACCAACGCGAGCCTCGGAGTCGCACTGGCACTGGGAAATCCGAGTGAATCCGTGCGGACCGTCATCCGGACCGTTCAGAGCGATCTGTTCGACGCCGGTGCCGACCTCTCGACGCCTGTCGTCGACAATCCGGAATACCCACCGCTGAGGATCGATCAGAGTTATGTCGACCGCCTCGAAGCCTGGTGCGACGAATTCAACGACGAGCTACCGGCGTTGACGTCGTTCATCCTGCCCGGCGGAACACCTCTGGGAGCGCTGCTGCACGTCGCGCGCACCGTGGCTCGGCGCGCGGAGCGGTCGGCCTGGGCAGCGGTTCACGCCTCCCCGGAAACCACGAGCGATCTACCGGCCAAGTACCTCAACAGGCTCTCGGATCTGCTGTTCATCCTGAGCAGGTACGCAAACCCGGAGGGCGACGTGCAGTGGGTACCCGGAGCGAGCCGCTCGACAGGTACCGATAGCGACTGATTTCCGGCAAGCGACTCGTTCAGGCCGCCGGCCGACGGCGGCGCGAGCGCCCCGACGGGCGTGACTCCACCCAGGACAGGAAAGCGGTCAACGCACTTCTGTCCAGTGCCATTTCGTACTTCTTGCCGTTGTCCGACAACTCCAGCACAGCGATGTCCGGAGTCATGATGTCGAACTCGGTGTCGCGGGGGGCCCGTCGGTCCCCCACCTGAACGTCCTGTCTACCGAGCCGATGATCGGGCCCGGGCCGCAGACTGGACAGTTTGAAGAACACCAACGTGTTGTCGCCGTACCGAATGATGCCGTGTCGCCAACCGGCACCGCCCTCGGACGGCAGCACGCGCATGATCGCTGCCGTACCACCTCGCCGCAGCACTGCAAGACGATACGCAAAAGCCGCGACGAGCCCTGCGAGCAGCACAACCAGAATGATCAGAGCAATCAATCCGGAGTGCATCGCAGGTCTCGTCGCGGCTTCTCGTGAACCTAGGACCGCTCGACAGCGCGGATACGTCCCTTGGCCACCGCAATGGCCTCGAGGTCGTCGCCGTTCTCTGCCACTACAGCCCGTGCCGATTCGACATCGATGTCATCGGCGAAATCGGCGGACTCCGCCAGCACTGTGACGGTCTTACCCGTCACCGACAGGAAGCCACCGTGCACCGCAGCGATGATCTTCTCGCCGTCGGTCGTCGTGATCGACACCGTGCCCGCCTCGACCAGCTGGCCGAGGACAGGCTCGTGGCCGGCCATGATGCCGATCTCACCTTCGGTGGTCTGAGCACTGACGATGGTCGCAGTACCGGACCACAGCTTCTGCTCCACAGCGACCAGGGAGACCTCCATGCCGCTCTTCTCGGAAGAAGTCACGTCGGTCTACTTTCCGGCCATCTTCTTCGCGGCTGCCTCGACGTCGTCGAGACCACCACAGCTGTTGAAGGCCTGCTCGGGAAGGTGGTCGTACTCACCCTTGGTGACCTTGTCGAACGCCTCGATGGTGTCCGAGAGGGACACGACCGAACCGGCCTCGCCGGTGAACTTCTCGGCAACGATGAAGTTCTGGCCGAGGAACTTCTGGAGACGGCGTGCGCGGCCGACCAGAACCTTGTCCTCTTCCTGAAGCTCGTCCATACCGAGGATGGCGATGATGTCCTGCAGCTCCTTGTACTTCTGCAGGATGCGCTTCACCTCGTTGGCGACGCGGAAGTGCTCGGCACCGACGATGCCGGGCTCGAGGATGCGCGAGGTCGAGCTCAGCGGGTCCACAGCGGGGTAGATACCCATCTGCGAAATCGGACGCGACAGTTCGGTCGTCGCATCGAGGTGCGCGAACGTCGTGGCCGGAGCCGGGTCGGTGTAGTCGTCGGCGGGGACGTAGATCGCCTGCAGCGAGGTGATCGAGCGGCCACGGGTCGAGGTGATGCGCTCCTGGAGCTCACCCATCTCGTCCGCCAGCGTGGGCTGGTAACCGACGGCCGACGGCATACGACCGAGAAGGGTCGACACCTCCGAACCTGCCTGCGTGAAGCGGAAGATGTTGTCGATGAACAGCAGCACGTCCTGGCCCTGCACATCGCGGAAGTACTCCGCCATGGTCAGTGCCGACAACGCCACGCGCATACGCGTGCCGGGCGGCTCGTCCATCTGTCCGAAGACGAGGGCGGTGTCCTGGAGGACGCCCATCTCTTCCATCTCGAGGTGAAGGTCGGTGCCCTCACGAGTACGCTCGCCGACTCCTGCGAACACCGAGGTGCCCGAGAACTCGCGTGCGATACGGGTGATCATTTCCTGGATCAGCACGGTCTTGCCGACACCGGCACCACCGAACAGACCGATCTTTCCGCCCTTGACGTACGGCGTCAGCAGGTCGATGACCTTGATGCCGGTCTCGAGGATCTCGGTCTTGCCCTCGAGCTGATCGAAGGCTGGTGGCTTGCGGTGGATGCCCCACTGCTCGCCGTCGCGGCCGAGTCCGGGGGTGTCCAGGCAGTCACCGAGGGCGTTGAACACGTGGCCCTTGACGACGTCACCGACGGGAACCGAGATCGGCTTGCCGGAGTCGACGACAGCCGTGCCACGGACGAGGCCGTCGGTGGGCTGCATCGAGATGGTGCGAACCAAGTTGTCACCGAGGTGCTGTGCAACCTCGAGCGTCAGGGTCTTGGCCACGGTCGGCAGAGTGATCTCTGCGTTGAGGGCGTTGAACAGTGCGGGAATCGAGCCGCGCGGGAACTCGACGTCCACAACGGGGCCGATGACCCGAACGACACGGCCGGACTGTGTGTCCGCTCCGCTCGCGTTCTCTTGGGCTACTGCTGCGGTCATTGCTTAGTCACTTCCTGCGCTGTCGGCCAACGCGTTGGCGCCACCGACGATTTCGCTGATTTCCTGGGTGATCTGGGCCTGCCGAGCCTGGTTGGCCTGACGGCTCAAGGTCTCGACCAATTCGTTCGCGTTGTCCGTCGCTGCCTTCATGGCGGTACGACGCGCCGCGGACTCCGACGCTGCTGCATCGAGCAACGACGCGTAGATCCTGGTGCTGATGTACTTGGGCAGCAGCGCCGAGAGCAGAGTGCCTGCCTCCGGCTCGAACTCGTACTGTGCCTGCACATCCGCGGTCGGTGAGTCGGTCAACGCGTCCGCACCCATCTCGAATTCCTCGTCGGTGTACGAGATTTCGAGTGGTGCCATCCGGCGAACTTCGGGCTTCTGCGTGAGCATCGACACGAAGCGGGTGTAGACGATGTGCAACTCGTCCACGCCCTCGACGGTGCCTTCACCGTTGGGAGCGTCGACATCGGTGCCCGAACCCGCCATGAACAGCTCGACCAGATGCTTACTGGCCTTCGCTGCATCGGCGTATCCGGGTTCCTGCGAGAATCCCGTCCAGGCACCCTTCACGTCCCGCTCACGGAACGTGTAGTAGCCCAGGCCTTTTGCGCCGAGCACGTAGATGACCGGGTCCTTGCCCTCGGAGCGCAGGAGCTGGAAGAGCTCCTCCGTTTCCTTGAGGACGTTGGAGTTGTAGCCACCGCACATACCGCGGTCACTGGTCACGACCAGGACTGCGGCACGCTTGGGCTCGGGTCGCTCGTTGAGCAACGGGTGATCGAGCGAGCTCGATGCACTCGCCAGTGCGGAGAGCACCTTCGTGATCTCTTCCGCGTACGGCTTCGATGCGGCAACGCGGGCCTGTGCCTTGGTGATTCGCGAAGTTGCGATCAACTCTTGCGCTTTGGTGATCTTCTTCGTCGAGTTGACCGACTTGATACGGGAGCGAAGCTCGAGAATGCTTGCCATCTAGCTGTTCACGCTCCCTTCTGTGCTCGTCATGTCACCTGTCATCGCCGGCCTACTTGCTGACTGTCTTGCGGGTGACGTTGACCTGCTCCTGGCTGACCTCGTCGGCGTTCAGAGTGTCTGCCTCGGCCTCGTTGACGACGCGGTTGCCGTCCGAGTCCACGAAGCCGGCCTTGAACTTCTCGGTCGCTTCGGTCAGTGCCTTCTGGTTGTCGTCGTCGAGAGCCTTGCCACCGGCAATGCTGTCGTAGACGCCGCTTGCGTTGCGGTGCAGATCTTCGAGCAGCTCGGTCTCGAAGCGGCGAACATCGCCGACCGGAACGGAGTCGTACGTGCCCTGGCCTGCGAGCCAGATCGAGACGATCTGGTCTTCGACGGCCACCGGTGCGTACTGATCCTGCTTGAGCAGCTCCACCAGGCGAGCGCCGCGCTCGAGCTGCGCCTTGGACGCTGCATCGAGGTCGGACGCGAACGCCGAGAAGGCTTCGAGCTCACGGAACTGAGCAAGCTCGAGACGAAGGGATCCGGAGACCTTCTTCATGCCCTTGGTCTGTGCAGCGCCGCCGACTCGGGAAACCGAGATACCGACGTTGATGGCGGGACGGACGCCCTTGTTGAAGAGGTCCGATTCCAGGAAGACCTGGCCGTCGGTGATGGAGATGACGTTGGTCGGGATGTACGCGGAGACGTCGTTGGCCTTGGTCTCGATGATCGGCAGTGCCGTCAACGATCCGCCACCGAGCTCGTCGGACAGCTTCGCCGAACGCTCCAGCAGGCGGGAGTGCAAGTAGAAGACGTCACCGGGATATGCCTCGCGGCCCGGCGGGCGACGCAGCAGCAGCGAAATCGCGCGGTAGGCCTCGGCCTGCTTGGTCAGGTCGTCGAACACGATCAGGACGTGCTTGCCCTGGTACATCCAGTGCTGGCCGATGGCCGAGCCGGTGTACGGAGCGAGCCACTTGAAGCCGGCCGAATCGGACGCGGGTGCGGCGACGATGGTGGTGTATTCGAGTGCGCCCTGCTCTTCGAGTGCAGCCTTGACGCCTGCGATCGTGGAGCCCTTCTGGCCGATGGCGACGTAGATGCAGCGAACCTGCTTCTTGTCGTCGCCGCTCTCCCAGTTGGCCTTCTGGTTCAGGATCGCGTCGATGCAGACCGCAGTCTTGCCGGTCTTGCGGTCGCCGATGATGAGCTGACGCTGGCCGCGGCCGATCGGGGTCATGGCGTCGATCGCCTTGATGCCGGTCTGCAGCGGCTCCTCGACGGGCTGGCGCTCGAGCACCGAGGCAGCCTGCAATTCGAGGGCGCGGGTCTCGGAGGACTCGATGTCGCCGAGGCCGTCGATGGGCTTGCCCAGCGGGTCCACGACACGACCGAGGTAGCCGTCGCCCACGGGGACCGACAGCACGTCTCCGGTGCGCTTGACTTCCTGGCCTTCTTCGATGTGCTCGTAGTCACCGAGGATGACGGCACCGATTTCGGTGGCATCCAGGTTCAACGCGACACCGAGGACTCCGCCCGGGAACTCCAGGAGTTCGTTGGACATCGCCGACGGCAATCCGGACACGTGAGCGATTCCGTCGCTCGTGTCCGTAACCGTGCCGACCTCCTCGCGGGAAGACTCCGGTGAGTAGCTCGCGGTGAAGTTATCGATCGCGCTACGGATCTCGTCGGAGGAGATCGTCAGCTCCGCCATAGTGTTTCCTGCTCTTCCTTCGAATGATCGCGGTATGAAAAGCCTCGAATGCCGAGGCAATTCTTCTCGTTACTGTGTCCGTGTCGGACTATTTGAGCGTCTTTCGCAATGCAGCGAGGCGGCCTGCCCCGCTACCGTCGATGACCTCGTCGCCGATACGAACGACAAGTCCGCTGAGCAGTTCGGTATCGACCTCTACGTGCACCGTGACCTGCTTGCCGTACGTGCGGGTCAAGGTTGCGGTCAGCTTTTCGAGCTGACTGTCGCTCAGTGGGGCTGCGCTGCGTACGTGTGCAACTGCGCGGTCGCGCTGTTCGGCGGCCAGATCTGCCAGTCCGTTCAGAACGTCGGCGGGTGCCGCCTTCCGTGGACGCGTGACGGCCTGCACCGCGAGCGCCTCGGTGACCGCGGTGACCTTGCCGTAGAGCAGACGACCCAGCAGTTCGCGCTTGGCCTGTGCCGGCTTGGAGCGATCCGACAATGCCTGCTCGAGCTGCGGGTTGGCAGCCACGATGCGGCCGAGCCGGAACAGCTCGTCCTCGACCGTGTCCAGCTGGTCCTGATCGGCAGCAGCGCGGAGCAGAGCTTCGCGTCCCAGCTCGACCAGCGAGTTCAGCAGGTCACGGGCGGTGGACCAGCTTTCGCCGGCCGCAGCCTTGACAATGGTCGCCGTTGCGCTCGACACCTGGCCGGAGAAGACCTCTCCGGCCAGAGCGCTTCGTCGATCGCCCTCGACCGAGGAGTCGGCGAGAGCGGTACGCAACGTGCGCTGCGCGTCGAGAGTCTCGACGACGGCGAACAACTCGGCACCGGTCTGAGCGGCGACGGCCGTTGCCTCGCCGCCCGACGCGGACCCCAGAGCTTCGTGGGCGACCGACCGTGTGCGGGCGAGCGCCTCACGAGAAGTTGCGTACATGGTTCGACTCACTTTCCTGATGCGGAGTCCGCGGTGACGGAATCCAGCTCGTTGAGGAAGCGATCGATCGAACTGGAACGCTTCGCGTCATCGGAGAGCTGCTCTCCGATGACCTTCTCGGCGAGTTCGACGGCCGTACGTCCGAGGTCGCCACGAAGTTCGGTGACGATCTGCTGACGCTGAGCAACGAGCTGACTGTGGCCTGCGGCCACGATCCGATCGCTCTCTTCCTGCGCCTTTTCCTTCATCTCGGCGAGAATCGCCTGTCCCTGGGTGCGCGCTTCCTCGCGGATCTGCGCAGCCTCGGAACGAGCGTCGGCGAGCTGAGCGTGGTACTGCTCGAGAGCAGCCTTCGCCTCCGCCTGTGCCTGCTCGGCCTTCTTGATTCCGCCTTCGATGAGCTCGGAACGCTCGGAGAGGACCGTCTGGAAACGCGGTACGACGTACTTCCAGAACAGGAAGCCGATGATCACGACACAGACGATCGACCAAACGATGTCGTATGTTGCGGGCAGCAGCGGGTTCTGGGATTCCTCCCCCTCCGCCCCGGCTGCGAGCAGCGTTATCGCGTTTGTCATCGCGCTCTCAGAGAATGAAGCCGGCGACGAGGCCGATCAGGGCGAGGGACTCGGTGAATGCAATGCCGAGGAACATGGTCGTACGGAGCTGACCGGCCAGCTCGGGCTGACGAGCGGTCGCTTCCATGTTCTTGGCGACGACGAGGCCGAGGCCGATGCCACCACCGATCGCTGCGAGGCCGTAGCCGATGGCGCCGTATCCGCTGGCGGTGATTTCCTGCGCCTGGGCCAGAACTTCAAGGCTCATTCGGTTTTCCGTTCCCTTTCTTCGGTCCACATCCGGGTGTCGGAGGTGGCGGTGTAGCTAGTTCGGTCTGTTGGTCGGTCAGTGCGAGTCGGCGTGCAGCGACAGATCGATGTAGATCGCCGTCAGCAGCGCGAAGATGTATGCCTGCAGGAAGATCACGAGCATCTCGAACATCGTGAACAGGAAGCCCATGATCAGCGAGGGTGCGGCGAAGATCTTCAGGCCGGCGGAGGCCTCGAAGAGGAAGAACTGCGTGGCGCTGAAGAACAGCACGAGCATGATGTGGCCGGCGAGCATGTTGGCCAGCAGTCGCACCGTCAACGTGAACGGGCGAAGCACGAAGTTCGAGATGAACTCGAGCGGGATCAGCAGCACGTGCATGGCCTTCGGAATGCCCGGGATCACGATCGTGCCCTTGACGAACTTGGCTGCACCGAACTTCTTCACACCGGCGTAGACGAACGCGATGTACGCGACTGCGGCCAACACGATCGGCAGACCGATGCGGGCGTTGGCCGAGATGTTCAGGAACGGTATGACCGCGCTGAGATTCACCGCGAAGACCGTGAAGAAGATCGTCATGATGACGGGCAGGAAACGACGTCCCTGCTCCTTGCCGAGGACGTCCTCGGCCACGTGGATCCGGACGAAGTCGAGAGCGATCTCGGCGACGTTCTGGATTCCGCGAGGAACGATCTTGGGGCTGCGCAGAGCGATCAGCATGAAGACGATCAGCAGAGCCGACATCAGGATGCGGATGAGCATCAGCCGGTCGAGCTCGAACGGGGTTCCCTCGAACAGCACCGCGGGAGGAAAGAAATCGGATAGTGACGGCGGATGGAACTCCGCAGCCAGAGTGGTGACGCTCAGCGGTCTCTCCCGTGTTCGGGCCGCAACCGAGTAACGGCTGCGGTTCGATCGGACAATGACGATCTATCAAGTCGACGAAAATCGGCTCGCAATCGTCAGAGGCTGAGGCCCGGTCTTCATCGGCCAAGCGTCTGTCGGGTGTCGGCGACTCACGTCGACTCGGCAACTCTCAGGGCGAAACCCTACGTTGCCGAAGTCTGTGACTCCGGGCCTACTGTAAGGAAGCTCACGCTGATGGTTACCTGCGGGGGTCCAGTCCGGGGAAAAAGTCTCTTTCGTCCCGGTCTTGCCCATCGCTTGATGCAAACTTTATCAACAGAACTACGACGTTGTGTAGGCGGCCCTCAGCTTAACCGATTACGACAGCTTGTCGTACTACGACTTGTCGGGGTTCCCGTCGGCAGGAACGCTGTCGACGTAGCCCACCTTCGTCTTGACGACACCGAACACCTCCGCGCCCAGGACCACCACCAGAGCCCCCAGAATGGTCAGCCCGAGCGAATATCGGTTGTAGAAGTCCGCATCCTTGAGTGCCACGAGCACGATCAGCGCGATGACCATCTTGACCAACCACCCACCGAGCAACAGCGCTCCGACCGCCGACGCGGGAAACCGCGTGGTCAGAGCCACCGACAGCGCGGTCGTGATGACGAACCCGCCCCCGATGGCCACTCCGATGATCGATCCCCACAATCCTGGAGTTCCCGCAGCAGCAACCGAGATCCCCACGCTCACCACCGTCAGTACCACCAGGCCGATGAGGCCGTAGCGGACCGCGGCACGAAGCGGTGCGAATTGGTCGGGCATGGGCTGCGGGGTGAAGGTCACAGTTGTCGAGAGTACCCAGTCGCACCCGGTGGCCGGCACCAGCCGGGACACGACCGAAGAACCACCGAGCCGATCAGCGGCGTCGGACACCCCGGCGTTCGGATCCGGGCGATCGATCCACCCGCAGAGTGGGCACAGCCGTGACGACGAGCGCGAACACCAGACCGGCAGCGACGAGGAGCACCACGATGCGCCGGTCGAGAAGTGAGGATCCGACCGCACCGAACGCGAGCACACCGACCCAGAGGTAGATCACCAGGACCACCCGTCGATGCGAGTGGCCGATCTGCAGGAGTCGGTGATGGAGATGCATCTTGTCGGGGCTGAACGGACTTCGCCCGGCCCGAGTGCGGCGAACGACGGCGAGCAATAGATCGAGTATCGGAATGAGCATCACGGCACCGACCAACAGGAGCGGCGACAACAGACCCAGCAGATCGCGTGGACCGTAGGCCGTCAACGGAATGCGCCCCGAGGCACTCGTCGAGATCGTGGCCAGCGTCAGCCCGATCAACATGGACCCCGAATCGCCCATGAAGATGCGCGCCGGTTGGAAATTGTGCGGCAGAAATCCCAGGCAGGCACCGGCCAGCGCCGCCGCGATCAAGGCAGGTGGGTAGACGCCGACGTCGCCCCCCTGTTCCTGCAGCAGGCCCACCGAAAAGATGCAGATCGCGACCGACGAAATGAGGCCGAGTCCGGCTGCGAGCCCGTCGAGGCCGTCGACGAAGTTCATCGCGTTGACGATGACGACGGTGATCAGAACGGTCACCAGTCCGGCCTGAAGCTGGTCGAGCACCAAGGTGCTGCCCGGTTGGCCGGGCTCGCCGCCCCAGGGCTGGTAGAGCACAACCCAGCTCACACCCATGATGACCAGGACGCCGGCCGCCGTCACCTGGCCGACGAACTTCGTCAATGCGTCCAGACCCCAACGGTCGTCGATGACGCCGACCAGCACGATCACGAAGCCTGCGACCAGCGCAGCCGGAATGTCGCGGTTGTAGGCGACATCGAATCCGCGGGCCAACGCGGGCAGCTGCGAGGCGAACAGCAGCGCGGCGAGCATGCCGGCGTAGATGCCCACTCCCCCGAGTCGCGGGGTGGCCTGCACGTGGACGTCACGATCACGAGGAATGGCGACGGCACCGAACTTGATCGCGGCCACTCGAACGCCGCCGGTGGCGAAGAACGTGACGACAGCGGCCGTCAGGAAAACAAGCAGCAGCTCGCGGATCGGAACGCCTGCGCCCAGATTCGACTGGGCAAGCACCTCGACGCTCATGCGGAACGGACGGGCATGTCAGGACGCTCCTGGGACCAGGCTTTCGGCGGTGACACCGAGAACCTCGGCAATCTGCTCCGTGGGAATGGCACCGACCCGCAGGATTCGTGCGTGCTCACCGGTCAGGTCCACGATGGTGGAGGCCACCGCGTGGTCGGCCGGCCCCCCGTCGAGATAAACCGCTGCAGATCCACCGAGTTGTTCTCGCGCCTGCGTCACCGTGGTGGCGGGCGGACTTCCCGAAATATTTGCACTGGACACCGCCAGCGGACCTACTTCACGAAGGAGCTCGAGCGCGACCGGGTGCAGCGGCATCCGCAGCATGACGGTTCCCTGAGCATCACCCAGATCCCACGCCAGCGACGGTGCCTGCTGGACCACGATGCTCAATGCGCCGGGCCAGAAGGCTCGAATCAGATCTCGGGTCCGCGGCCGGACGCTCTGCACCAGGCCGTCGATCGTGTTCCACGAACCGACAAGGACCGGGACTGGCATATCGCGTCCCCGCCCCTTGGCGCGCAGCAGGTCGGTGACCGCGCTGCCGTCGAACGCATCGGCGGCGATCCCGTAGAGCGTGTCGGTGGGCATCACGACGAGTCGACCGGATTTGAGGGCACCGCGCGCTGCGGTCAATCCGGCAGCCCGCGCATCGGCTTCACGGCAGTCGTAGACGGTACTCACTCCGCCTATCCTTCCACCTTCGGTAACGAAGTGATGTCAGGTGCCGCCGGCTTGCCGCCCTGCCGCTCAGGCAGAGGGCGGCGTCGCCCGTGCCGCCACGACGAAGCGGGGTCGGCCGGCCAGGTCCGGATGCTCGGTGACCTGGGTGAAGACTCGTCGCCGAGACAACAGGGCAGCGACGCCCTGCCCGTTCGAGTCGTCGTGTTCGATGGCGACTCCGCCGCCGACACGCAGCCACCGCGCGATGTTGCCGATCATCGGCTCGATGACCGACAACCCGTCCTCGCCGCCGAAGAGCGCGATGTGCGGATCGTGGTCGAGTACCTCCGGATCGAGCTCCGCCCCGTCCGGAATGTACGGCGGGTTCGCGACGATCATGTCCACCGAGCCGTCGAGGTCGGTCAACAGCTCCCGAGAAGTGACGTCTCCGTGATGCAACGTGATCGGCGAATCACCCTGGTCGGCACGCAGATCCGCGTTGCGCCGGGCCCACGCCAACGCCGACGGATCGAGCTCGACGGCGTGCACGACGGCATCCGGGCGTGCGTTCGCGATGGCCAGCGCCAGCGCGCCCGACCCCGTGCACAGGTCCAGCACCACGGGCGGGTGATGGCCGACGTTCTCGAGAAAAGCGAGCGCCCACGCCAACAGCAATTCGGTTTCAGGACGTGGAACGAACACCCCGGGGCCCACCTCGACATCGATATTTCCCAAGGACGTCGTTCCCGTGATGTATTGCAGGGGAATACGTTTCGCGCGCTGCTCGACTGTTCGGAAGTACGCCTCGACGAGCTCGGGCTCCACCAACGGCACCAACCCCAGCCGACCGCGTTCGACTCCGACGAGGTGCGCGGCGAGTAGCTCCGCATCCACCCGAGGGCTCGGCACACCGGCGGCCTCGAGCATCGACGTCGCTTCGAGGATGGCTAGGCGTAACGGCTTGCGGCTCACTTCTACAGACTGCCACGGCGGTCCGACACCGGACTCACAGCCGCCCCAGCAGCTCCGACTTCTTTGCGAAGAACTCGTCGTCGGTCAGAAATCCCTTCGCATGCAGACCGGCGAGCGCCTCGATCGCAGCGGTGATGTCCGAGATGTCGACACCGGTGTGAGCAGGTGAACCCGACTGCGCAGACGCGAAGTTCTGTGCCGCCGGCTGCGGCTGCTGCGAGGAGGGCATGTTCTGCGGTGGCGCGTCGGCGGACCGTTGGTCGACGCGCGGCAGACTTGCCGCGGTGAACGTGCCGTACTGGCTGGTGAACTCCACCGAACCCGGACCCCCACCCTGCTGCTGTTGCACTCCGCCGATGGAGTGATCGAGGGTGTCGTACACCGCCAATTCCCCTCCCACGAGGACAGCGAGGCGACGAGATGCTGGAAACACCGCATACTGCGATCCGTTCTGGCCACCGCTCGAACTCGGCGAACCCAGATCCGACGGCCACCACGATCCCCCGCCGAAGGAAGTGCCGCCGAACGATCCCGTACCGGCATCTCTCGGCGGATAGACCTGATGCTGCGCCAACACCGCGGACAGATCGCGGCACAAACCGTCGACCCGACTCTTGAGGCCGTGATCGAACATGTTGCCCACCATCGTCATACCGCCGCGCATCCACTGCCCACTGCCGCCGAGCTCGGGAATGTTGAACTGCGCCATGGTGCCGCGGCCGTTGTTGACGGCGTCGAGCATGGTGCGGACCGCGTCGGTGGACACCCCGTAGCGGGAAGCGAGCTCGGTGACGGCGTTCTCGCCTGCTGGGGTCAAGGCCTGCTTCATCTCGGGTGTGCCTTTCATGGCGCGCGGGCGGGTCGAATCCGATCGCCAGGGTATCTCGACATTCGTTCGATCAGCAGCGCGAGAACCGAAAACGGTTGGCGCGCAGCTACTCTGCTTGCATACGTGCGTCGCGGTCGGCCTTGGCGAGCGCGTCGAGCAGTGCATCCATGTCACCGTCGAGCAGAGCGTCGAGGTTGTGCGCTTTGAATCCGATGCGGTGATCGGTGATGCGGTTCTCGGGGTAGTTGTACGTCCTGATCCGCTCCGAGCGGTCGACGGTACGCACCTGACTGGCTCGGCCGGCCGAAGCCTCTTCGTTGGCTGCTTCCTCCGCGGCCGCCTGCAGACGCGCCGCGAGCACCTGCATCGCACGCGCCTTGTTCTGCAACTGCGATCGCTCGTTCTGACAGGTGACGACGATGCCGGTGGGCAAATGGGTGATGCGGACAGCGGAGTCGGTGGTGTTGACACCCTGACCGCCCTTGCCGGACGAGCGATAGACGTCGATGCGCAGATCGGTTTCGTCGATCTGCACTTCCTCGACCTCGTCGGGCTCCGGATACACCAGAATGCCGGCCGCGGAGGTATGCACGCGTCCCTGCGATTCGGTGACCGGCACCCGCTGCACGCGATGGACGCCACCCTCGAACTTCAGCCGCGCCCAGACGCCGTCGAGCGGATCCTTGGTCTTGATCGACAACGTCGCGTCCTTGTAGCCACCCAGGTCCGAGACGTTCGCGTCGAGAACCTCGACTCGCCAGCCGCGGCGTTCGGCGTAGCGCACGTACATCCGCGCCAGGTCGGCCGCGAAGAGCGCCGACTCCTCGCCGCCCTCACCCGACTTGACCTCCATCACGATGTCGTCGCCGTCGTGCGGGTCGCGTGGTGCCAGAAGATCGGTCAGCGTCTGTTCCAGGTGCAGAACTGTTGCCTCGAGCTCGGGAATCTCTGCGGCGAACGACGAATCGTCGGCGGCGAGTTCACGTGCGGCTTCGAGGTCGTCCTGAGCGGCGGTCAACTTGGTGTGCGCCGACATGATCGGTGCCAGCTCGGCGAACCTCTTGCCTGCCCTGCGCGCTGCGGACGGGTCGTTGTGCAGGGCGGGGTCGGCCAGTTGCTGCTCGAGGCCGGAGTGTTCGGCGAGGATGTCGTCGATGGCCGAAGGCTTGTCTGTTCTCGCCATGGTGACGACTCACTCTCCGAACGGGTGAAACCGGGTGTGGACACAAAAAAGCCGACGCCCGCCCTGTAGTTCACAGGACGGGCGTCGGCGAAACAGCTAGCTGTCTGCGTCGGCCTTCTTGCCGGCGCGCTTGCCGTAGCGAGCCTCGAAGCGAGCGACGCGGCCGCCGGTGTCGAGAATCTTCTGCTTGCCGGTGTAGAAGGGGTGGCACTGCGAGCAGACCTCGACGCTGATGCGCTCTTTGTCGGTGGTGCTTCGGGTCTCGAAAGTATTGCCGCAACCACAGACGACTGTCGTCAGTGTGTAGTCGGGGTGAATTCCTGCCTTCATGGTGTCCTTACCGTTCTTTGTAATGGTCGCCGGGTCGCCTTCGCTGATCGAAGACGTGAACCGGAACCGGACTCGGCCGTTGATTATGCCAGAGCGTGTATCTGCCCTGCTAATCGTCGGTACTTCTGTGCCGACAGATGCTTACAACGCGGGCACCTGCCCTCTTGTTCCCCGGACCCTCGGACCCGGGGAACAAGGGATCAATCGTTGATGCCGCCGGGAGCGGTCTTCGAAACTTCCATCAGGAATTCGAGGTTGTTCTTGCTCTTCTTCAGGCGATCGACCAGCAGGTCGATGGCCTGATGCGAGTCGAGACCGGACAACACGCGACGCAGCTTGTGCACCACGGCCGCCTCGTCCGGAGCGAGAAGAAGCTCGTCGTGACGGGTGCTGGACGGGTTGATGTCCACCGCGGGGAACACCCGACGCTCGGCGATCTTGCGATCGAGCTTGAGCTCGGCGTTACCGGTGCCCTTGAACTCCTCGAAGATCACGGTGTCGCCGGTGGATCCGGTCTCGACCATGGCCGTGGCGATGATCGTCAGCGAACCACCGTGCTCGATGTTTCGTGCCGCGCCGAGGAATCGCTTGGGCGGGTACAGCGCGGTCGAGTCGACACCACCGGAGAGGATGCGGCCCGAAGCAGGCGAGCTGTTGTTGTACGCGCGGCCCAGACGGGTGATCGAGTCGAGCAGGACAACCACGTCCTGGCCGGCCTCGACCAGACGCTTGGCACGCTCGATCGCCAGCTCGGCGACTGCCGTGTGGTCACCCGGCGGACGGTCGAAGGTCGAGGCGATAACCTCGCCCTTGACCGAGCGCTGCATGTCGGTCACTTCCTCGGGACGCTCGTCGACGAGGATGACCATCAGGTAGCACTCGGGGTTGTTGATGGCGATCGCGTTGGCGATGGCCTGCAGAACGCTCGTCTTACCGGCCTTCGGGGGGCTGACGATCAACGCGCGCTGACCCTTACCGATGGGCATCACCAGGTCGATGATGCGCGTGGTCAGGATGTTCTGCTGGGTCTCGAGGCGCAGCCGCTGGTTGGGGTACAGCGGGGTGAGCTTGCCGAACTCCGGACGCTTGCGCGCGGCCTCGACCTCTCCCCCGTTGACGGTATCCAGACGCACCAGCGGGTTGAACTTCTGACGCTGACCCGACTGCTCACCCTCACGTGCCACCCGAACGGCACCGGTGACGGCGTCGCCGCGGCGAAGGCCGTTCTTGCGCACCAGGTTCATCGACACGTAGACGTCGTTCGGTCCGGCCAGGTAACCCGAGGTCCGAACGAACGCGTAGTTGTCGAGAACGTCGAGAATGCCGGCTACCGGCTGGAGAACATCGTCCTCGCGGATCTCGGTGTCGCGCTCGCGACCGCCGCCGCCCTCGTTGCCCTCGCCGCGGTCGCGTCCACGACGACGCTCACGGAACCGTCGACCCCTGCGACCGCGGCCTTCGCCGTCGTCGTCCTGGTTGTTGTCACGGTTGTCGCGCGGGCCGTTGTTGCGGTCCTCGTTGCGATTGTCGTTTCGGTTGTCGTTGCGGCCGTCGCCTTGATTGCGATTGCGTCCGCCACGATCGTTCTGATTGCGGTTGCCGTTCTCACGGTTGGAGTCGCGGTTCGAGTTGTCCCGGTCGCCCTGGTTGCGGCCCGCATTGTCGCGATTGCCGCCGTCCCGGTCCCCCTGGTTGCGATCGCCCTGGTTGCGATCGTTCTGGTTCCGGTCGTTCTGGTTGCGGTTGCCGTTGTCGGTGTCACGCGGTTCGCGCTCGGCACCGTCCTGGCGGTTCCGCTCGCCGCGGCTACGACGTGGGCGCTCCGCTGCGGCGTTCTCGCCGGAATCGTCCTGCTTGTCGGTGGTCTCCGCTGCAGCGGTCGACTCCGCGGTAGCGGGGGCCGATGCGGACGTGTCGCCGCTGCCGTCCAGTGGCAACTGGTCGGGCGCACCTGCGCGGCGACCCGCGGCGCGGCGGCCCCGGGTGCGACGTCCGGCCTCGGGTGCTGCGTCCGACGTGTCGGCAGCCGTCGCAGGCTCGGGAGCAGTGTCGATTGCGGGTCGTTCGTCGGCAACCGGTGCCGACGCAGCAGCGCGTCGAGCCTTGGGAGCGTCGGCCTTCGGAGCCTCGCTCTTCGGTGCGTCGCTCTTCGGTGCATCGGACTTCGGCGCAGCGGACTTGGCCGGCGCGGTGCCCGATTGGCGCTCGGTGATGGCCGCGATCAGATCGCCCTTGCGCATGCCGGAGATGCTCTTGATGCCGAGTTCGCCAGCGAGGCTGCGTAGCTCGGTGAGAACCATTCCGGACAGGCCGGCGCGACGGCGTGACGTTTCGGGCGCAGAGATGAGTTCCGTATCGGTCACGGAGGTCCTTTCCTTCCCTCGCTCGCTCGATGCGCAGCCGAGGGTTCGTTCCGCAGCTCGGCTTTCTGCCGAACTCGGATATTGCCGTTCATGTTCGACGCACTCCGCCGACGACACCATTGGTCCGAGACCGCAGCGAACTACGGGAAGGACCGAGCCAGGAGCGTCACATCACTCGGACGTTCTGAACTCCCCCGAATACAGTGACCTGATTGCCCTGACGAAACCGGCGTCTGAAGCGCACGATGTACGGACAGGGTTCACCATAGCGTCGTTGTCCTCGCTCGGCAAGAACCCTATTCGGTGTCGGTCATGCGACCGTGACTCCGTCGGCTACCTCGAGGTCGAGAACTCGCCATCCCTCGGCCAGCGCAGCGTCGCGCAGATCGGCCGGGAATTCTTCGGTGCACAGGGCCATGACGGTAGGGCCTGCTCCCGACACCACTGCGGCGATCGAGCGGGCGCGCAACGTCGCGATCCACCGGGTGGTGTCGGGCAGCGCCTGTGCCCGCTGGCCCTGATGCAGTAGATCCTCGGTGGCAGCCATCAGCAGATCCGGACGCTCGGTCAATGCGACGACGGCGAGCGCACTGCGACTGACGTTGAAGGCGGCGTCGCGGTGCGGCACCAACTCCGGCAGCAATCCCCGTGTGTGCGAGGTCGAGGAGCGCTCGGACGGCACGAGCACGACGACCTTGATGCTGGGATGGACGTCCAGGCGCACGGCGGCGTACTTGCGTGCCGTCACACTGGCATTGGGCGGTTCGCTCCACGACACGACGGCACCGCCGAGGCAACTCGCCGACGCGTTGTCGGGGTGCCCCTCGAACTCGGACGACAATTGCACCAACTGACTGTCCGACAACGACAGCGCGGGGTCCACCTTCGACGCGAGTGCATTGGCCGCGGCGAGCCCGCCGACCACGGCCGAGGCCGAGGATCCGAGACCTCTCGAATGCGGAATGACGTTGCGGCAGTGGACATTCAATCCATCTGCCCATACTCCGGCCGCTTCCAGACCCCGTTCGATGGCCCGCACGACGAGGTGCGTCGGTCCCCACGGAACGTCCGCCGACCCCTCACCGTCGACGTGGATCGACAGGCCCGACGCCGTGGTCGTGACCTCGATCTCGTCGTACAGGCCCAAAGCCATTCCGAGACTGTCGAATCCGGGGCCGATGTTGGCACTGGAGGCCGGCACACGCGCGGTCACCGTGAGCCCGATGGGAAGCGTCTTCGTCATTGCCGGAGATTCCGTCAACTCAGGCCAGCTCGAGCGCAGCCGCAACAGCGACGGGATCGACCGAAATCGGTTCCACGACAGGCATTCCCGACAGTGCGGTGTCGGGATCCTTGAGACCGTTGCCGGTCACCGTGCAGACAACGGTCAGGCCCGGCTCCAGCCAGCCTTCCTTTCGAGCCGCCAACAGTCCGGCGACGCTGGCCGCGGAGGCCGGTTCGACGAACACGCCCTCGGTCTTCGCGATCAACCGGTACGCCTCGAGGATCTCCTCGTCGGTCGCGGCCCGGAATGCTCCGTTCGATTCTTCCTTGGCATTGACGGCACCGTTCCAGGATGCGGGTGAGCCGATCCGGATTGCGGTCGCGATCGTTTCCGGGTCCTTCACGGGCGCACCGTGAACCAGAGGAGCGGCACCCGCGGCCTGCACGCCGAGCATCCGCGGCTTGCGGGTGGTGAGGCCGTCGCGGAAGTACTCGGAGTACCCGCGCCAGTACGCGGTGATGTTGCCCGCGTTGCCGACCGGCAGAGCATGGATGTCGGGTGCATCGCCGAGGGCGTCGCAGATCTCGAACGCCGCGGTCTTCTGCCCCTCGATACGCACGGGGTTGACGGAGTTGACCAGACCGATCGTCGGGAACTCGGCCGTGGTCTTGCGCGCCAGTTCGAGGCAGTCGTCGAAGTTGCCCTGGACCTGAATGATTTTCGCGCCGTGCATGACTGCCTGAGCCAGCTTGCCCATCGCGATCTTGCCCTGCGGAACCAGTACGGCACAGGACATGCCGGCCTTGGCCGCGTAGGCCGCAGCGGACGCCGAGGTGTTGCCGGTGGACGCGCACAGCACTGCTTCTTGCCCACGGGCGAGCGCGTCGGTGACGGCCATGGTCATGCCGCGGTCCTTGAACGAGCCGGTGGGGTTGAGTCCCTCGACCTTCAGGTGCACTGTGCAGCCGGTCAATTCGGACAGGTGCCCGGCGGGCAGCAGCGGGGTGCCGCCCTCGCGCAGGGTGACGGTCTTCCAGTCGGGACCGATCGCCAGACGCGACCGGTACGCCTCGATCAGACCGGGCCAGGGGGTGTGGACGCTCATACTGTGGTGCCTTCCAATCTGAGAACGCTGGCGACGTGGACGACCACGTCCAACTGCTCGAGGGATGCAACGGTGTCGGACAGTGCGGAATCGGCCGCGAGGTGCGTGACCACGACGAGCCTGGCCCCGTCACCCGCGCCGTGCTGGCGCACGGTGGAAATGCTGACGTCGCGCTTGGAGAATTCGGCGGCCACGGTAGCGAGAACGCCGGGCTTGTCGGCCACCTGCATGCTGACGTAGTACCGGGTGAGAATGTCACCCATCGGGGCCACCTTGAGCTTGGCGTACTTGGACTCGAGTGGGCCGCGGCCACCGTAGAACTTGTTGCGCGCGGCCATCACCAGGTCGCCGAGCACGGCGGACGCCGTCGGCGCGCCGCCCGCACCCTGGCCGTAGAACATCAACCGGCCTGCAGCCTCGGCCTCGACGACGACGGCGTTGAATGCGCCGTTCACCGATGCCAACGGGTGATCGAGCGGAACGAGTGCCGGGTAGACCCGGGCCGAGATGCGCTCCTTGCCCTTGGGCGTGGTGATGCGCTCGCAGATCGCCAGCAACTTGATGGTGCAGTCCAGAGACTTCGCGGTCTCGAGGTCGTCTGCAGTGATCTTGCTGATGCCCTCGCGGTAGACGTCGCCGGCCGTGACCCGAGTGTGGAACGCGATCGAGGCGAGGATGGCCGCCTTGGACGCGGCGTCGTAGCCCTCGACATCGGCGGTCGGATCGGCCTCGGCGTACCCCAGTCGCCCTGCCTCGGCGAGGGTTTCGGCGTAGTCCGCACCGGTCTCGTCCATGGCCGACAGGATGAAGTTGGTGGTGCCGTTGACGATGCCCGCGACCTTGTTGACGCGGTCGCCTGCCAACGACTGCATCAACGGCCGCACCACCGGAATGGCTCCGGCGACAGCTGCCTCGAAATACAGATCGGCGCGCGACTTCTCGGCCGCGTCGGCCAACTCTCCGGTGTATTCGGCGAGCAGGGCCTTGTTCGCAGTGATGACGGACTTGCCGTTCTCGAGCGCCGACAACACCAGCTTGCGTGGGATGTCGATACCGCCGAGCACCTCGACGACGATGTCGACGTCGTCGCGACCGACCAATTCGGCCGGGTCGTCGGTGAGCAGTTCGGCCGGTACTCCGCGATCTCCGTCGATCCGACGTACCGCGATTCCCCGAATCTCCAGTGGCGCACCGATTCTGGCCTCGAAGTCCGCTGCATTCTCGGTGAGGATCCGGACGACCTCGCTACCGACGTTTCCGAGTCCGAGTACGGCGACGCCTATCGGCTTCGATGTCATGGCTGAACCTCCAAGCTGAGCAGATCTTCGATGGTTTCCCGCCGCAGGATCAGGCGCGCACGCCCGTCCTTGACCGCGACCACAGCGGGCCGCGTCAGCAGGTTGTAGCGGCTGGACATGGAGTAGCAGTAAGCACCGGTGGCTGCGACGGCGAGCAGATCACCGGGCCCGACGTCGGCCGGCATCCACGTGTTCTTGATGACGATATCGCCGCTCTCACAGTGCTTTCCGACCACGCGAGCCATCACGGCGTCGGCGTCGCTGGTACGCGAGACCAAGCGGCAGTCGTACTCGGCCTGATACAGCGACGTACGAATGTTGTCGCTCATCCCGCCGTCGACACTGATGTACCGCCTGCGGGTGGCGTTGTCGACGGTGACGTCCTTGACGGTGCCCACCTCGTAGAGCGTCACGGTGCCCGGACCGGCGATGGCTCGACCCGGCTCGACGGCGATGGTCGGAACCGGCAATCCGGCCGCGGCCGACTCCGTCTCGACGATGCCCGCCAGCTTGGCCGCCAATTGGTCGACGGGCGGCGGATCGTCACTCGGTACGTACGAAATACCCATGCCGCCACCGAGATCGAGCGTCGAGATCTGTGAGGTCTTGTCCACGCCGAACTCGGCAACGATGTCGCGCAGCAGCCCGATGACCTTGTGCGCAGCCAGCTCGAAACCGTCGACCTCGAAGATCTGCGAGCCGATGTGACTGTGCAGCCCCACGAGACGAAGGTTGTCTGCGGCGAACACCCGACGGACGGCTTCGATCGCCGAGCCGTCGGCGAGCGAGAAGCCGAACTTCTGATCCTCGTGAGCGGTCGCGATGAACTCGTGCGTGTGTGCCTCGACGCCGACGGTGATACGAATCAGCACGTCCTGCACCACACCGGCCGAACCGGCCACGGCGTCGAGACGGTCGATCTCGATATTGGAGTCGAGAACGACGTGCTCGACTCCGGCACTCACTCCGGCCTCGAGCTCGGCCACGGATTTGTTGTTGCCGTGCATCGCAATTCGATCCGCCGGGAATCCGGCAGCGAGGGCGATGGCCAGCTCACCGCCCGAGCAGATGTCGAGCGAGAGACCCTCGTCGGCCACCCAACGAGCGATCTCGCCACACAGAAATGCCTTGGAGGCGTAGTGAACTCGTTCGGGTGCCCCGAACGCAGCGGCCATCTCGCGGCAGCGTGCGCGGAAGTCGTCCTCGTCCACGACGAACAGTGGGGTGCCGTACTGCGCCGCGAGGTCGGTGACCGACACCCCAGCGAGCCGAACCGTGCCGTCGTCGCCGCGTGCCGCGTTGCGTGGCCACACCTGTTCGGGAAGCGTCGTCATGTCCGACGCGGCGCTCGGACGCTCGGACATCGACTGCTTGGCTGGGGCATCGGCGTGCTTGGGCCCTGCCGGATGTGCGCTCACATGCGCTCCGGTGCGCTGACACCGAGCAGTTCGAGGCCGTTGGCCAGAACCTGCCGGGTTGCGTTGCCCAATGCCAGTCGTGCGGTGTTCACAGGTCCGGGCTCCTCGTCTCCTTGGGGAAGTACTCGACACGCGCCGTAGAACCGGTGGTAGGCCCCCGCCAGTTCTTCGAGGTAGCGGGCGATCCGGTGTGGTTCGCGTAGTTCGGCGGCACTGGCCACCACCCGCGGGTACTCGCCGATCGTCCTGATCAACTCGCCCTCCTGCTCGTGCGTCAGCAGGCTCAGATCGGGATCGTCGCCCGAGATCCCCATTTCGGCGGCATTACGCGCGAGCGATGCCAACCGGGCGTGGGCGTACTGGACGTAGTACACCGGGTTCTCGTTGCTGGCGCTGGCCCACAGGGCGAGGTCGATGTCGATGCTCGAGTCGACGGACGACCGGATCATGACGTAGCGCGACGCGTCGACGCCGATGGCTTCGACCAGATCGTCGAGCGTGATGACGGTGCCTGCCCGCTTGCTCATCTTCACCGCGACGCCGTCGCGAACGAGGTTGACCATCTGCCCGATCAGAACCTCGACGGTCTCGGGGTCGTCGCCGAATGCAGCGGCGGCGGCCTTAAGTCGACCGATGTAACCGTGGTGGTCTGCTCCGAGCATGTAGATGCACAGGTCGAATCCGCGCTGACGCTTGTTCTGGAAGTACGCGATGTCGCCTGCAATGTAGGCAGCATTACCGTCGCTCTTGATGACGACGCGATCCTTGTCGTCGCCGTACTCGGTGGACCGAAGCCACCATGCACCGTCTTCCTCGTACAGGCTCCCCGAGCTCTTGAGGTAGTCGACCGATTTTTCGACGGCACCGGACTCGAAGAGTGAGTTCTCGTGGAAGTAGACGTCGAAATCGACACCGAATTCGTGCAGGTTCGCCTTGATGCGGTCGAACATCAGCTGGGTACCGATCGACCGGAAGGTCTCGTCCTGCGCCTCGGGTGCCAGCGCCAGCGCTTCGGGCTCCTTCGCCAGCACCTGCTGTGCGATCTCGGCGATGTATTCGCCCGCATAGCCGTTCTCCGGTGCCGGCTCTCCCTTGGCCGCGGCGATGAGCGACCGGCTGAAGCGATCGATCTGAGCGCCGTGATCGTTGAAGTAGTACTCGCGAGTGACCTCGGCTCCGTGCGCGGTCAGGATGCGTCCGAGGGCATCGCCGACGGCAGCCCATCGGGTTCCACCGAGGTGCACCGGTCCGGTGGGGTTGGCCGAGACGAACTCGAGGTTGACCTTCTTGCCTGCCATCGAGGATCCGTTGCCGAACTCGGCACCGGCGGCCAGCACGCGGGCAACGATCTCGCCCTGCGCTGCTGCAGCCAGCCTGATGTTCAGAAAGCCGGGGCCTGCGACGTCGGCACTGGCGATCGCGGCGTCGGCCGCGAGCGCCTCGGCGAGCCAGCCGGCGAAATCACGGGGATTGGCTCCGGCCTTCTTCGCCACCTGCAGCGCCACGTTGGTGGCGTAGTCACCGTGCTCGGGATTGCGGGGACGCTCGACCGTGAGCTTCGCAGGGAGAACGGATGCGTCCAGGCCGCGGTCGGCAAGCACCTTGGCGGCGGTCGCGTGAAGCAATTCGGCAAGATCGGCGGGAGTCACAGGTAGCCATCCTATTGGCTGGTGTGCGGCATACTCGCATCCACTGCCCGTCCGAGCGCGGGGCCACCTGGCCGATGCGGTCCACACGGGCTCTGAGCACGCTCTCAGACAGAGAACGTACAGTAGGGGCGCTCTGCGCGGACGACCGTCGAGTATGGCCGTCACCAGCAGATACGTACCACCAGCGCTACCGACCACCCACTTTTCCTCGACTGAGAGAGCAACCACAGCGATGCCAACGGGTCCCGACAACGGCAGTCAGAACAAGTCGGCTGCGAAGGCAGACAAAGCCATCAGTGCAGCCAACAAGAAGTCAGCTCGCAAGAAGCAGGGCGGTGTCCCCGCCGCCAAGGGCAGACAGATTCCCTGGCTGACGGTTGCCGGTGTCGTTGTGGTCGTCGGACTGGTCGTGGGCCTCGGGGTCAACCTCTACCCCAAGTACCAGGACCGCGCCGAGGCGCAGAAATTCGCGCCCAGCGAGAGCAATCAGGATCCGTCGACGGGAATCGACGGCGTCACCATCAAGGAATACCCGGCAGCCCTGCACGTCGGGCGCGCGCAACGCGTCGCCTACGACCAGACGCCGCCGTTCGGTGGACCGCACGATGCGGTGTGGGCCACTTGCACCGGCATCGTCTACCCCGAGGCCATCCGCACCGAGAACGCTGTGCACTCCCTCGAACACGGAGCGGTCTGGGTGACGTACAACCCCGACGACCTCAACGAAGACCAGATTCAGTCCCTCGCCGACCGCGTCGACGGGGAAACGCAGATGATGATGTCGCCGTACCCGGGCCTCGACACTCCCGTCTCGCTGCAGTCCTGGGGTCACCAGCTCAAGCTCGACAGCGTCGACGACGAGCGCATCGGTCAATTCATCTCGGCTCTGCGCCTCAATCGATTCGCCTACCCGGAGGTCGGTGCCAGCTGCGCATCCGTGCCCGGAGTCGGTGACAACGCGTTCGATCCCGACAACCCGCCGCTGTTCGACGCTTCGGCCCCGGGTGCGGACGCCGTTCCGATGGACGGCGCAGGCATCACTCCCGACGCCAGCGAGACCAGCGGCGCAGGCGGAATGCCGAGCGGCCTGCCCGGCGGAGCACAGTTGCCCGGCGGAGCACAGCTGCCCAGCGATCTCCAGGTGCCCGCGAGCTGATGACCGAATCGACAGTCGACTCGGTCAACGGCGTCCCCGAGACCAAGCGGAGCCAGCGCACTGCGCTGGTCGCTTTGGCCGTGATCGCCGTACTGGCGATCGGATTCGCGCTGGGCTTCCTGGCGCAGAATCCGTTCCGCAACGGTGACAACTCCCCCGCAGCAGATTCTGTCGACGTCGGATTTGCCCAGGACATGACGGTGCACCACAACCAGGCCATCGAAATGGCCGCGGTCGCGTTGACCAACGCGCCCGATCAGGCCGTCAAGAGCCTGGCGTTCGACATGCTCACCTCGCAACAGAATCAGGTGGGCCAGATGCAGGGCTGGCTCGCGTTGTGGGACCGCGCGCCGATATCGACCGACGGCTACATGACCTGGATGACGGCCGACGACTCTCACGGCCATTCGATGGGCGGCATGTCGATGGAACCGGGATCCTCCGATCCCACCAGGGCCATGCCCGGCATGGCCAGCTCCACGGAGCTCGCCGCACTACGCCAAGCCACCGGAACCGACGTCGACGTCATGTTCTTGCAGCTGATGCTGCGTCACCACGAGGGCGGCCTGGCGATGATGGAATACGCCCAGACACACGCGCAGTCTCCTGCGGTGATCAACCTGGCGAAGTCCATGGTGGCAACGCAGACGAATGAGTCGACGCTGATGAAGCAGATGCTCGCGGCGAAGGGTGCGCAGCCGCTGCCCGAGGGGTGATTTCGACTCGCGTCGCACATGCGCTAGTCTTTCGTACAGCCCAACAGGCACGCCGGCTGAAGCCGGTGCGCCCCCGTAGCTCAGGGGATAGAGCGTTCGCCTCCGGAGCGAAAGGCCGCAGGTTCGAATCCTGCCGGGGGCACACATCTTTCACGCATGTCACTTCTCCGAGGTGACTGCTCGAACGAGACGGACTGTTCACATGTCCGAGGATCTCCCCGATATCGACACCGTCATCGACGACCTGTATTCACTGGCACCCGCCGACTTCGTGTCGCACCGATCGGCGTATGTGACCCGGTTCAAGAAGGCCGGAGACAAGTCCGGTGCCACTCGTATCGGCGGACTCCGTAAACCCACTGTCGTGGCCTGGTTGGTGAACACACTCGCTCGTCAGGACGAATCCGCGGTCGCCGAGTTGTTCGACCTCGGTGCCGAACTCGAACGGGCTCAGCAACGCGGCGACGGTCATCGACTGCGTGAGTTGTCCACCGCTCGAAGCGCTTCGATACGCGCGCTCACCGATCGAGCCGTGGCATTGGGTCGCGAACGTGGCGTGACCGTCGGCGACAACGCGGCGCGCGAGGTTTCCAACACCCTCAATGCCGCAATGGCCGATCCGGAGATCCGCGACCGGGTTCGTGCGGGCCGAACGGTGGTGGCCGAGACATACAGCGGCTTCGGCCCCGCGCTTCTCTCGCTCGTTCCGGATCCTCCTGAGACCGAGACCGAGACCGAGACCGAGGACGACGGCGAACCGGACATTGCCGATGACGCGCCCGAGTCCGCAGCGGAATCCGATGCCGAGAACGAAGCCGAGCGGCTGCGCCAGGCCGAACACGATCGCCTGGTTGCCGAACTCGACTCTGCCGAAACCGCATTCGATGCCGCACGTGATGCGGCCGACGCTGCCGACCAGGGCACGGAGCGCGCTGCGTCCGAACGACGCAGCGCGACAGCAGAAGTCGAGAGACTCGAAGCCGAGCTGGAGGCCGCGAGAGCCACAGCGAAGGCAGCGCGGGCCGCGGAGAGAAAAAGCGTCGAACAGGCAGAGTCGACGGCGGAGGCGCTCGAGGCGGCCCGGGCACGCGTGGCCGAAGCCCGGTCGGCCCTCGACGAACCGAGCTGACCTACCCTGGCGGTATGACCACGCGCTGGCAAGCCGAAAACTCCGCCGACGACTCCGCCCGGTACATCGAGCGATTCGATCGTCTGGCCGAACGCGGCGTGGATCTGCACGGTGAGGCCCGCATGGTCGACGCGGTGGTCTCCCCCGCGTCGGACATTCTCGACGCCGGCTGCGGTACGGGCAGACTCGGTGCCGAACTGGCGCGACGTGGCCACCACGTCACCGCTGTGGATCTCGATCCGATTCTGGTCGAGAAGGCGCGTAGTCACCCCGAACTCGACGTGCATCTCGCGGATCTGACCACGCTCGAGTTGAATCGCACGTTCGACGCGGTCGTCGCGGCCGGCAACGTGTTGGTCTTTCTGGAGCCCGGCACCGAACGTGCTGCGCTCGAACGCATCTGGGCACATCTGAACGACGGCGGAGTGTTCGTCACCGGCTTCGCCACCGACCGGGCATACACAGCCGACGAACTCCACGAGGATCTCACTGCCGTCGGATTTTTCGTCGAACATCGGTTCTCCACCTGGGACCTGCGGCCCTGGCGCGCCGACGCGGACTGGGCCGTCACCGTGGCACGAAAGCCTGCTCTGCTCGCTTGAGACGAAACGAGACCGGCCTGTGTCGGCAGGCCTCGGTCGAACGAAGCGAGCGCCGCGATTCCAAGTGCGGGTGTCGATTCGTTCCCGGGCGGGAAGACTGTCGCTCATGAAGGAACACATAGCGCGGTTGCGGGAGTCGTTCTGGTTCATTCCCGCCGTCCTCGGAGTTCTCGCACTCCTACTGGCGCAGGCGCTCGTCAGCCTCGATCGCTACCTACTCGACACCCGCGTGGACCTGACGGGTTCGTTGCTCTATCACGTCGGGGCGAGTGGCAGCCGGGACATCCTCGGGGCGATCGGTGGCTCGATGCTGGGGGTGGCTGCCACGTCGTTCTCTATCACCATCTCCGTCCTCGCCACGGCCAGTTCCTCGTACGGCCCCCGCCTGGTGCGAAACTTCATGGCGGACCGCGGGAATCAGGTGGTTCTGGGTATCTTCGGGGCGACGTTCCTGTACTCGCTGATGGTGCTGCGGTCGATTCGTTCGATCGAGTCCGATGGTTCGGTGTTCGTCCCGGACATCGCCGTCAATGTCGCCGTGGCGCTCGCGGTGGTCGATGTAGGCGTACTCGTCTACTTCATCCATCACATCGCGCAGTCGATTCAAGTGGCCACCCTGTCCGCGAGAGTCCGCGACGAGTTGTCGGAATCCGTCGACTCCCTCTACCCGACGGATCTTCCCGACGACGCCGCTTCGATCGACGGCATCTCGAAACCACCTGTCTACGTGACAGTCCTGGCCGAGACATCCGGGGTGATCATCGACATCGACGAGGACGCACTGCTGGGCATCGCGACCGACAACGGCACGCTGATCGAGATTCATCGGGTCCCGGGCGAGCACATCGTCTCCGGCGAGCCGCTCGTCGACATTCTCGCCGATCGCTCGGCCGACATCTCCGACGCATCGATCGACCGAGTCCGCTCTTCTTTCGACATCGGTACCAGTAGGACGCCGCGCCACGACATCGCGTTCGCCGTCGAGCAGATGACGGAAATGGCGGTCCGGGCGCTGTCCACCGGGGTCAACGATCCCTACACGGCACGTAACGCCATCGACGATCTCTCCGTCGGACTCGTTGCCCTGGTCCAACGGCCGGCACCGTCACGCGGACGGCGCGGAACCGACGGAGAGGTGCGACTGATCGTGCGGCGGGTGGCCGTCTCGATCCTGATCGACCATGCGCTCGATGCGGTGCGCATCTACGGGACCGGCAGTCCCATGGTGGTCCAGGCCGGAATTCGTCTCGCCGAGAGGGTCGGCCGCGCGGCGCGCTCCACCGACGATGTCGACGCCGTGCTGGCGCAATTGAGCCTGTTGGACGCCGCCCTGACCGTCGACGAGACCGACAGCGCGCGCACAGTCGATGCCCGCGAGCAGATTTCGCGGACTCGAGCAGCGATCACCGATCGGGTACCACTCGCGGTACTTCGCACCGTCATTCGGTAGACGCTCGAACCGGGCACCGTGGGAGGATGGTGTGTATGCCAGCACCGTCGCCGCTTCCCCTCGACCCCATTGCAGAGGCCCACCGTCAGTGGACCAAGCACGGGTGGTCCGATGCCGCCGACGGTATGGCCGCGGTCACCTCGCTGATGCGCGCGCAGCAGATCATGCTGGCCCGGGTCGAGGAAGCGCTCAAGCCGACGGGACTGACCTTTTCGCGCTACGAGTTGCTGACGTTGTTGACGTTCACCAAGAACGGCGCGTTACCTATGGCGAAGGCCAGTGCCCGACTGCAAGTGCACCCCACCAGTGTGACCAACGCGGTGGACCGCCTCGAATCGGTCGGCTACGTGCGCCGCATTCCCCATCCCAGCGATCGACGGACAACCCTGGTCGAAATCACCGAGCAGGGGCGCACGTTGGCGGTCGAAGCCACCGAGCGCCTGAACACTCTGGTGTTCGCCAAGCCCGGGCTCGCGCGCGACAAGCTCATGGCACTGGTGCGCATCCTCGCGGAACTGCGTTCGGATGCAGGCGATTTCGACAGTGATGACATCACCACATCGTTCTGAGTTCGATGGTGACTCGTCACAAGACAATGGCACAGCCGTACCGTTCGTGGTCCAATTGCACCGGGAACAGGTCGGAGTCGGTCTGCTGAAGGGCGGGGCGGGGTGCTGGTGTTGGGGGTCGGAGCGGGTGCGCACGGTGCACGCGCAATTCTGACGTATCTGGACAGCCCCCACCGCACACCCATCGTGTCGCGGACGGTGCGCCGCGCCCCCGGGCAGTCGCTGGCCACCACGATCGCCACCGGCGTCGACGCCATCCATTCCATCGCCGCGACGATGTCGCTCCCGGTCCAGTTCTCTGCCATTGCCTACCGGGTGGCCACCGATCCCGGCACGGTCGCCACCCGAGGTACCGCTCGCACGGCCTCACTCGTTCCGGAAACTGCTGCGCAAGTGAGGTTTCTACGATTCATCGGGCTGGTCCCCAATCACGGCGTCACCGTGCTGTGCGACATCGGTAGTACCGGGACCACGGTCACCGTCATCGATCTCGCGTCCACTCGCACCCTCATGACGCGGCGCACTGCCACGTTCTGCGGCGACGATCTCGATCACTCGGTGCGCCGGCTGCTCTCGTCCAACGGCGTTCGCGTCGGAATCGACGCCAGCCGGTCCATCAAGGAGCAACTGAGTGTCGATTCCGTCGTCAGCACCACGGACCCAGCCGGCACTGCACGGCATGTGCTGACACGGCGCGACTTCGACGATCTGATCGCGGGACCCGTCCGTTACGCGGGCATGCTGGTGGAGCAGACCATCGAACTGTCCGGTGCCAGACCGCAGTCCATCGTCGTGGTCGGCGGCGGCGCGAACATCACCTCGATAGCGCGGTCACTCGAACTGCGGACCGGCCTGACGACCCTGGTGCCGACGATGCCCGAGCTGGTCTCGGCCCGCGGGGCCGCCCTCCTGTCCCCCGACAGGTAGGACGGCCCCGCGAGTGGAGCCCGCGGAACGACCCGAAAGCACGAGTGGAGCCCGCGGAACGACCCGAAAGCACGCGAGTGGAACCCGCGGAACGACCCGAAAGAGCGGCCAGCACTACCGGTGCTGGAAGTTGGGCGTGCGCTTCTCGATGAAAGCCGACATGCCTTCCTTCTGATCCTCTGTGGCGAACGTCGAATGAAACACGCGGCGCTCGAACAGAACTCCCTCACGAAGGCTCGACTCGAACGATCGGTTCACTGCTTCCTTCGCCATCATGGCAACCGGTAGCGACATCTCGGCGATCGTGGTCGCGGTTGCGATGGCGTCGTCGAGGAGATCCGCGACCGGCACGATGCGCGAGACCAATCCAGCTCGCTCGGCTTCCTCGACCTTCATGTTCCGGCCGGTCAGGCACATCTCCATGGCCTTGGCCTTGCCCACCGCACGCGTCAGGCGCTGCGAGCCACCGATTCCCGGAATGACGCCGAGCTTGATCTCGGGTTGTCCGAATACCGCGGTGTCCGAGGCGATCAGAACATCGCACAGCATCGCGAGTTCGCAGCCGCCACCGAGTGCATAACCGGAGACCGCGGCGATGAGGGGCGTCCGCGCCGCGGCCAGTCGATCCCACGCCGCGAAGAAGTCGTCGAGGTACACGTCCATGTAGGACTTGGGCTGCATTTCCTTGATGTCGGCCCCGGCCGCGAAGGCCCGTTCGGATCCGGTGATCAGAATGGCACCGATCTCGGAATCTGCATCGAGTTCCTCGACCACCGACACGACCTCACGCATCAACTGAGAGTTCAGCGCGTTCAATGCTTTCGGACGGTTCAGCGTGATGATGCCGACGCGTCCCCGGCGTTCGAGCAGGATGGTTTCGTAGTCGGTCACTGAGCAGCTCCGTTCGAGCGTTCGCGGATGTCGTTGATGATGCCGGAGAAGTCCACGTCGGTTCCGCCGCCGGACGTTTCCTTGAACCGAGCGTAGAGCTCGGCTGCCCGAAGTCCGAGTACTCCCTCGACCCCGTTGTCGCGCAGTGCATTCGCAGCCAGACCCAGATCCTTGTCCATGAGGGCCGCCGCGAATCCGGGCTTGTACTCGTTGTTCGCCGGGCTCGTCGGAACCGGACCGGGCACCGGGCAATTGGTCGTCAACGCCCAGCATTGGCCGGACGCAGTCGATGCCACGTCGAAGAGCGCCTGATTGCTCAAGCCGAGCTTCTCGCCCAACACGAAGGCCTCGCTGATGGCGATCATCGATACGCCGAGAATCATGTTGTTGCAGATCTTGGCGGCCTGACCGTTGCCCGCCGGCCCGCAGTGCACGACCTTGCGGCCCATGACGTCGAGAACGGCAGCGGCGGAGGCGAAATCGTCCTCCGAACCACCGACCATGAACGTGAGCGTGCCTGCGGCCGCTCCCCCGACACCGCCCGAGACCGGAGCGTCGAGGCTACGGTGTCCGGCCTCGTGCACCACCCGGTGCGCGGCATGCGCGTCGGCGACGTCGATGGTCGACGAATCGATGAACAACGTCCCCGGTGCCGCGGCCGGAAGCAGGTCCCCGTACAGCCCGAGTACCAGTTTTCCGTTCGGCAACATCGTGATCACGATGTCGGCTCCGGCGACGGCCGCAACCGCGGACTCCACCACAGTGACGCCGTCCTTCGTGGCCTGCTCCAGCGCCGCGGGAACAAGATCGAAGCCCTGCACCGTGTACCCGGCCGCAGCCAGGTTGGCGGCCATCGGTCCACCCATGTGCCCGAGGCCGATGAATCCGATCGTCTTCTCGCTCATGACTGCTCACCTTCTGTAAGTGCTTTCGACAGACCGAGTTCGGCGTCGCCCAGGGGCGCGAAGTATCGGTCGACATCCTCGGCAGTGACATCCGCCGACGTGGCCGGCTGCCACTGGGGGTTGCGGTCCTTGTCGACGACCTGCGCCCGAATTCCCTCGACCAGATCGTGACTGCTCAGCGACGCGACCGACACGCGGTACTCCTCGTCGAGCACGGCCTCGAGGGAGGGCAGGGTCGCCGCCCGTCGCAGCGACCGCAGCGTCACCGCAAGAGACACCGGCGATTTGGACGCGATGTCCTGTGCGGCCTGCTGCGCCTCCGGCACCGGCGATGCAGCCAGAGCGTCGACGATGCCCTGAATGTCGTCACCTGCGTAGCACTCGTCGATCCATTCTTGCTGAGTCGCGACGGTGGATTCCGGAGCCGACTCGCTGAACGTGTCGACGGCCTCCCCGACGCTGACCGTCTCGAGGGCGGTGTAGAACTCCTCGAGCTTGTCCGACGGAATGTAGTGATCGGCGAATCCGACCGCGATGGCGTCGGCCGCATTCATCCGCGCCGTGGTGAGCGCGAAGTGGGTACCGGTTTCGCCGGGCGCACGCGAAAGAAGGTAGGTGCCACCGACATCGGGAATGAATCCGATGCCGACCTCGGGCATCGCGATCTTCGAACGTTCGGTCACGATGCGGGTGTTCGCGTGGGCCGAGAGCCCGACGCCACCGCCCATGACGATGCCGTCCATGATCGCGACGAAGGGCTTGGGGAAGCGGGCGATCGCGGCGTTGAGCACGTACTCGTCGCGCCAGAAGTCCTTGCTCCCGCTGCCGCCGTCCTTGGCGTCATGGTAGATCGAGACTATGTCGCCGCCCGCGCACAATCCTCGCTCGCCGGCTCCGGTCAACAGGACGACGTCGACGCTGTCGTCGGTTGCCCACTGCGCCAACGCCGGAGCTATCTGCTGCACCATCGCATGCGAGAGTGCGTTGATCGCTTTGGGGCGGTTCAGAGTGATGCGACCGATCCCGCCCGAAACCTCCAGTAGGACATCGCTCATGCTGCACCCACGATGGAGCGAGCTACGACCACGCGCATGATCTCGTTGGTACCTTCCAGAATCTGGTGGACCCGAAGGTCGCGAACGATTTTCTCGACACCGTACTCGGCGAGATAACCGTATCCGCCGAGCAATTGCAGCGCCCCGTTGGCGACCTCGAAGCCGGTATCGGTACCGAAACGTTTGGCCATCGCACACATCTCGACCTTGTCGGCTGCATTGTTCTGCAACCCGTCCGCTGCTCGCCACAGCAGAGTTCGGGCAGCTTCGAGCTCGGTCTTGAAATCCGCCAGTCGAAACTGCAGGGCCTGCGAGTCGAGCAACCTGGCGCCGAATGCGTTGCGGTCGGCGAGGTAGGACACGGCCTTGTCGAGAGCGGACTGGGCGCCGCCGATCGAGCACGCGGCGATGTTGATGCGTCCGCCGTTGAGCCCGTTCATCGCGATCCGAAATCCGTCGCCCTCGCCGCCGAGCAAGTAGGCAGCAGGAACGCGGGCACCTTCGAAGATCACCTGGCGGGTGGGTTGAGCGTTCCACCCCATCTTCTTCTCGTTCGCTCCGAACGACAGTCCCGCCGTGTCCTTCGGCACAATGAACGCCGAGATGCCGCGGGGACCCGGCGCTCCGGTGCGGGCCATGACGACGTACACCTCGGAAGTGCCTGCGCCGGAGATGAACTGCTTGACGCCGTCCAGCACGTACTCGTCACCGTCGCGGACGGCCTTGGTACCGAGCTTTGCCGCATCGGATCCAGCGCCGGGTTCGGTGAGGCAGTAGCTACCGAGCTGGTCCATCGAGCACAGCCCCGGAAGCCAGCGCTGCCGTTGCTCGTCGTCGCCGTACGTGTCGATCATCCAGGCGACCATGTTGTGGATCGAGATGTAGGCCGCGATGGACGGGTCACCGGTGGCGAGTTGCTCGAAAATGCGCACCGCGTCGACGCGGGTCAGGCCCGATCCGCCCACGTCTTCGCGAGTGTAGATGCCGCCCATCCCGAGAGCAGCAGCCTTGCGCAGCACGTCCACCGGAAAGTGCTTCTGCTGATCCCATTCGACGGCGTTCGGTGCGAGGAACTCGTCCGCGAAATCACGAGCAGTGTCGTTGATGGCACGCTCGTCCTCGTTCAACGTGAACATCGTCGATCAGTCCATGTTCGGAATGACGAAGTGATTCTGCGCAGCTGCTTCCTTGGTGCCCGACGGCCAACGCTGAGTGACGGTCTTGGTCTTGGTGTAGAAGCGGATGGAATCCGGTCCGTGCTGGTTGAGATCGCCGAATCCCGAACGCTTCCAACCACCGAACGTGTGGTACGCGATCGGCACCGGAATCGGCACGTTGACTCCCACCATGCCCACCTGGACGCGGGAGCAGAAATCGCGAGCGGTGTCGCCGTCGCGGGTGAAGATCGAGACGCCGTTGCCGTACTCGTGCTCGGACGGCAGACGCAGTGCGTCCTCGTAGTCCTTCGCGCGCACGACGATCAGGACCGGACCGAAGATCTCTTCCTTGTAGATGCGCATGTCGGTGGTCACCTTGTCGAACAGCGTTGCGCCGGCGAAGAATCCGCCCTCGTGGCCCTCGAGACTGAATCCGCGTCCATCGACGACCAACTCGGCACCCTCGTCCACACCGATCTGGGTGTAATCGTTGACGCGCTTCAACGCATCGCTACCGACGAGCGGGCCGAAGTCCGCGTTCTCGTCGTCGCTGCGGCCGATCTTCAGTTTCGCCACCCGCTCGGTCAGTTTGGCGACCAACGCGTCGGCGGTCTCCTCACCGACGGGAACCGCGACGGAAATCGCCATGCATCGCTCGCCGGCCGAACCGTATGCGGCTCCGAGCAGAGCGTCGGCGACCTCGTCGAGATCGGCATCGGGCATCACCAATGCGTGGTTCTTCGCTCCACCGAAGCACTGTGCGCGCTTGCCGTGCTGCGCCGCCGTCTCGTAGATGTACTGCGCGATGGGCGTCGATCCGACGAAGCCGATCGCCTTGACGCGATCGTCGGTGAGCAGCACGTCGACGGCGTCCTTGCCGCCGTTGACGACGTTGAAGACGCCCGGCGGCAGACCTGCCTCGAGGAACAGCTCGGCGAGCTTGAGGGGCACGGACGGATCTCGCTCGGACGGCTTGAGAATGAAGGCGTTACCGCAGGCGATGGCCGGGCCGGCCTTCCACAGCGGAATCATGGCCGGGAAGTTGAACGGGGTGATGCCGGCAACGACACCGAGCGGCTGACGCATCGAATAGACGTCGATACCGCCGCCCGCACCCTCGGTGTACTCACCCTTGAGCAGGTGCGGAACACCGACGGCGAACTCGACGACCTCGACGCCACGCTGGATGTCGCCCTTGGCGTCGGCGATGGTCTTGCCGTGCTCCGACGAGAGCAGCCGAGCGAGTTCTTCGGTGTCGCGGGTGACGAGCGCGAGGAACTTCATCAGCACCCGAGCGCGCCGCTGCGGGTTCCACTTCGCCCACTCACGCTGCGCCTGCTCGGCGTCGGCGATGGCAGCCTCGACCTCGGATACGTCGGCCAGGGGCACCCGGGCCTGCACCTCACCGGTATTGGGATCGAACACATCCCCGAACTGTCCGGAGGTGCCGGCGACATGCTTGCCGCCGATGAAGTGCGTGAGTTCGCGAGCCATGGGTGTCCGTCCTCGAGCGTGGAATTAAGTACGCTCATCCTATAGTCGGATGTCCATGTAAGTCCAGGAGCGGTCACATCCGGTCGTAGAACGCGCGCAGATCAGCGCAGGCCCGGCTGACGTCCGCCTCCGTCGAACCGTCGGAGCGAAAGATTTTGCGCAGGATCAGCGGATCGAGATCGTCCGTCGCCGGAGCGAACGACACTTTCGGAAGTTCGGGGAACGCCGCACGATCGCCAAACCAGTCGTCAGGGTCGAACTCCTCATCGCTGTCGCCGACCCCCTCGATCAACTGATCCAGATCGACACCGCGCAGTGTCAGGATCGTCCCCGCGGACGCGTCGATGTGCTCGGCGGCGATGTACATCAGCGCTGCCGCGTGTTTGCACGGCCACCCGTCGTCGGGGCACGAACAGTCGAAATCCAATTGGCCCTTGTCGTGGGGAAGCAGCACCGACGCCAGCGCCTGAGGAATCGCGTTGGACGCGAGTTCCGCCAGCATGCCGGGGTTGGATCGCACTCGGCCGACGAGCGCGGCCACCTCGCCTTCGGTGAGCGGCTCGACGCTGATCGACGCCGAGAACGGCTCGAGCTGACTGCCCTGCACCTCGCCGTAGATCTGCCCGCGTTCGACGCCGAGAGTGAGCACCTGACCCTGGCGGGCATAGGTTCGGCCCCGTGCGATCCGGCCCGGGTCGGCGAGATCTTCCATCGCGGCGACGAAGTGCCTGCCCCACCACGTCTGTCCGAAGGCACCCCGCTTGTTACGAGACTCGATGCCGCCCTTGGCTTGTCGACGCTTACCGTACTGCGAGAAGTCGGCCATCACTCCCCCACCGCATCTTCGCTGAGACGAAACAGTTCCTGCAGTTCCGCAGTGTCCATCTCGGTCACCCAGCTCTCACCGGTGCCCACCGCCAGATCCGCCAGATCCTGCTTCGACACCAGCATCGAATCGATGCGTTCCTCCACGGTGCCCACACACAGCAGCTTGCGCACCATCACATTCTTGCGCTGGCCGATACGGAAGGCGCGGTCGGTCGCCTGGTTCTCCACCGCCGGATTCCACCAACGATCGAGGTGCACAACATGATTGGCGGCAGTGAGGTTGAGTCCGGTACCACCGGCCTTGAGCGAGAGCATCATGATCGGCGGACCGTCGTCGCTCTGGAACTTCTCGACCATCTCATCGCGCTTGCCCTTGCTCACGCCGCCGTGCAGGAACGGCACCTGAACTCCGAAACGCTCGGCGAAATACGGTGCCACGAGCTCACCGAACTCTCGAAACTGCGTGAACAACAATGCCTTCTCGTTGTCACCGAGAACGGAATCGAGCATGTCCTCCACCAATCCGATCTTTCCGGAACGGTGCTGACCTCGCTTGAGTACCGCCGAACCGTCGGACAGGAAATGCGCGGGATGGTTGCACACCTGTTTGAGGCGGGTGAGGGCCGAGAGCACCGCACCTTTGCGCTTCATGCCCTTCGCGTCGGCGATCTGCGCCATCATCTCGTCGACGACCGCCTTGTACAACGCCGCCTGCTCGGCAGTGAGGTTGGCGCGCACGGTCATTTCGTTCTTCTCCGGCAGATCCGAGATGACCGTGGGATCGGTTTTGACGCGACGCAGAATGAACGGAGACGTGATGGCACGCAGCCGCGAGACCGCGTTCTCGTCGTTCTCCCGCTCGATCGGCACCGAGAACCGCTTCCTGAAGTCCGACGGCCGCCCCAGCATGCCGGGGTTCGCGAAATCCAGAATGGACCTCAGCTCGTCCAGCCGGTTCTCCACCGGCGTCCCGGTGAGCGCCAGTTTGTGATCGGCCGGAATGGCCAGTGCCGCCTTCGCCTGCACTGTGCCTGCATTCTTGATGTGCTGCGCCTCGTCGAGAACCACACGGCGCCACGTCTGTGCGGCCAACTGCGCGCGGTCCTTGGCCATCAATGCGTACGTGGTGACGATCAGGTCGTGCTCCGCGATCGCTCGATCGAGCTCCTCGTCGCGTAACCGCGTCGGACCGTGGTGCACCAGAACACGCAGTGCAGGAGTGAATTTCGCGGCCTCACGTTGCCAGTTACCGACCACCGACATCGGGGCCACCAACAGCGTCGGAGTCGCACTGTTCTCGTGAGCGAGCAGCGTGAGCACCTGCAGTGTCTTGCCCAGGCCCATGTCGTCGGCGAGCACGGCACCGAGACCGAGCCGGCTCATGAACGCGAGCCAGTCGAGACCGCGTTGCTGGTAGGGCCGCAGAGTCGCTCGGACACCGTCGGGCACCGGGATGGTTTCCGGAACCGCCCCGGGTTCGAGCAACGTTGCCGCCCAGCCGGTGGCGCGGATGTCCTGGACCGGAGCCGGAGGCGGATCGGCCAACGTCATCTCACGCATCAACGTGCTGAGCGCAGTCCCGTCACCGTGATGCTCGGCGACGTACTTCGCGGCCCGCGCCAGCTGTCCCCCGTCGGCGAGCACCCATTGCCCGCGCAGCCGGACGAGGTCGCCCTTCGAGACGGCAAGCCGGTTCATCTCCGCTTCGGTGAGCACCATGTCGCCCAGCTGCAGTTGCCAGTCGTACGACACCAGCTCGTCCATACCGACGGCACGATCGGCCGCAGCTTTGGTCACCGCGGGTGACTCGACCCGCAATCGCATCGACGGATCCAACCTGGTCCAGGCCCTCGGCAGCAGGACCGTCGTGCCGGTGGCCTGCAATGCAGTGGCACCGTGTTCGACGAGATCGATGACCACCGACGTCGGCAACAACAGGTCGAGGGTGCCCTCCTGGGTGGGCAGATCACGCAGCCTCGGGTAGGCAGCGACGGCCTCGCCGAGTTTGCGCACTGCCGTCGACAGCAAGGTCGCGTCGACCTTGCGGCTCATCGGGACCGGACGCGGCGCCTCCCCGTCCGCGCGCAGGCACACCTGAAGTGTCCAGAACGACTCGACGGCATCGTCCGGGGCACCGTCGGCATCACCGGTCTCGTCGTCCCGGTCGTCGTCCGGTTCGAGCAGGCGCAGCACCAACGCCGGTTCGTCGACGGTGAGGCTGGCGCGCCAATTGTCGAACAGCGTCGAAATCTTCTGCGTCCCATCGAGATACGGATCGTCACGCACGAGGGCCGACAGCAACGGATGTTCGGAGTCGGGCTTGCCGAGCACCGATCTGACGATCGGGTCGGTGAGCTCCTCGACCATGTCGTCCAGAAGCTTCTTCGGCCGTTCGTTCGCCCGCTGCACCGACGGCATCGCAACAGCGAGCTCGCTGAGCCAGGCGCGTTGACGCTCGCCGCCGACCAGCCGCCAGCGCGGCCACCACTGGCCGTCCATCAACTTCAGTGCCGGCACCACTCGTCCGGCCCGGACCCACCGTTCGATGCCCTGGGCGACGTGGCCCAGGAACCGAAGGTCGCCGGAGATCAGCGGGTGGGCCGACGGGGTGCGGAGCAACAGGTCGGCCGCATCGTGCGGAGCCAGCGCGATCGCCGGAAGTTCGACCGGATCCCGAGGGGTGGCGCGTCGAGTGGAGTCGGGAATCGTCACGCGGGCGCGATGCCGGAACGTGCGGGTGAGCACGTGCGAGTGTGTCGCCGGTAGGTCGGGTTCGTCTCCGGTGCTGATCTCGTCGTCCCAGAGCAGCAATCCGGCACCGGGAGACCAGAGACCGTGCAGCATCGGTCCATCCAACCAGCACGCACCGACATACCCGGCGCCGATGTGTCTTCGATGAGGCACCGATGTCTCATCGATGAGGCACAGTGGTCCCATGATCGCGTACGGCTTCGACGAATACGGCGGCCCCGACACCGAGACATTTCTGGACCTCCCCGTGGCGGAACCGGGATCGGGGCAGCTTCTCGTGGCGGTACATGCCGCGGGGGTGAATCCCGCAGATTGGAAGGTGCGGGCGGGTAATCGCAAGGACACCGTGCAGATCACTTTGCCTGCGGTGCTGGGGCGGGAGGTGTCGGGCACTGTTGTGGGCGTCGGCGCGGGAGTGGACGGGTTCTCGGTCGGTGACGAGGTCTTCGGGGCAACGGCGTCGGGTCACGGCGGCTATGCGCAGTACACGCTGCTCAACGCGGCCGGCACGGCACACAAGCCCGAGGCCGTGTCCTGGTCGGTCGCGGCGACACTGCCGGTGGCGCCCGGGACCGCCTTCGACGCACTGCGAGGGTTGGCGCTGACTGCAGGCAACACGGTTCTCGTTCTCGGCGCAGGCGGCGGTGTGGGTTCTTCGGTTCTGCAGCTGGCGCGTGCCGACGGTATCGACGTTCTCGGGGTGGCGAGCTCGGGCAAGCGGGAGTGGATCGAGAGCCTCGGTGCGGAGTTCGTCGAGTCCGGACCCGAGTACGTCGGTTCGATATCGCGGTCGGTACACGGCATCGTCGATCTGGTCGGCGGCGACACTCTTCGCGCGGCCGCTGTGAAGACCGGCGCTCCGATCGTCAGCGTGGCCGACCCGGTGCTCGCCGCCCAGTGGGGTGGGTCTGGAGCAGTGCGCGAGCGCACCACGGCGGCGTTCACCCGATTGGCCGATCTGGTCGTGACCGGCGTCCTTCGCCCACGCATCGATCACACGTTTCCACTCGACCGCGCAGGCGAGGCTCTTGCGCTCGTGGAGAACGGGCACGCACTCGGCAAGGTCGTCATCGAGGTTCGCTGACACCCGACCGTGTCGGGCGGTGTCGGTACCGTCCGGCACACTGCTGTCGCGAGGTACGAGAGTCGGCAAGATCGAAGTTTCACGATGGGGCGTGTGTGAAGAAGCTGTGGGTAGCGGCCGCGTTGGTGATCGCCGCGATCGTCATGGCGACGTTCGAATCCTGTGACCGGTCCGACATACCGGGATTGGCTCCCCCGCCCCCGGCTCCGGGCAGCCCCACCCGCGCCCAGATCGAAACGCTGTTGGATCGGGTGGCCGTCGTCGCCGCACGACCCGATCCCCGTGGGTACGAGCGCGGATGCAAGAGCGGTGAAGGGTGCGTGTTCGGACCGGCGTGGACGGACGACTACGACGGACCGGGCGGGCACGACGGGTGTGGAACTCGCGACAACGTGCTGGCACTGTCGATGACCGAAGTCGAGTTCAAGGCCGGCACCCGAGACTGCGTGGTGCTCGCGGGTTCCCTGGACGACCCCTACTCCGGTGAACGGTTGCAGTTCACCAAGTCCGACGCCGGCAAGATTCAGATCGATCACGTCTATCCGTTGTCTGCCGCCTGGGACATGGGTGCCGACGGCTGGGCAGCGGACAAGCGCATTCGATTCGCGAACGACATCGCGTTCAATCTGCTGGCGGTCAACGGGCCGGACAACCAGAGCAAGAGCGACAAGACGCCGTCGCAGTGGATGCCGCCGAACGCGGCGTACCACTGTTTCTACGCGGGCAAATATCTGTCGGTGGCGGCCCAGTACGAGCTGCCGATCACCGAGGCCGACCGCCGCGCCCTTGCCTCGGTGGCCCCCGGCTGCTGATCCGGCGATGCGAACGCGGGCGGTAAAGTCTGGCCAATGGCAACGACGTCGTCGCGCAGCTTTCTCGACCGTGACACCCAGCTCTGCATGTCTCTGTCGGGAAGGCCGAGCAATATCGGAACCCGCTTCCACAACTACCTGTACGACGAACTGGGATTGAACTTCGTCTACAAGGCGTTCACCACCACCGATCTCGCGGCCGCGGTCGGTGGAGTCCGTGCACTCGGTATCAGGGGATGCGCGGTCTCCATGCCGTTCAAGGAAGACGTGATCGAGCTGGTCGACGTCATGCACGAATCTGCGAGCGCGATCGCATCGGTCAACACCATCGTCAACGAGGCGGGCGTGCTGCACGCCTACAACACCGATTACCAGGCTGTGGCCGATCTGCTCGCGTCCAGCGGTATCTCGACCGATTGTTCGGTGGCCGTGACCGGCAGCGGCGGTATGGCCAAGGCAGTCGTTGCCGCACTGCGGGATTCGGGTTTCACCCGCGGCACCGTGGTTGCTCGCAACACGTCGACCGGTCCGGCTCTCGCCGAGGCGTACGGATACGACTGGTCGGCCGAGTCCGTCGGAGCCGACTTGCTGGTGAACGTCACCCCGGTGGGAATGGCGGGCGGCCCCGCTGCCGATTCGACACCCTTCACCGAGTCGCAGATCCATGCGGCACAGGCAGTGTTCGACGTGGTCGCGATGCCGTCGGAGACACCGCTGATCACCGCGGCGCGTGCGGCGAACAAACCGGTGATCACCGGCGCTCAGGTCATTGCCCTGCAGGCAGCAGAACAGTTCGTTCTCTACACCGGAGTTCGCCCGTCCGACGATCAGATCCAGCGGGCGTCGGAATTCTCCCGTCGCTGACTCACAGGCGTTGCCACGCGGGCTTGTTCGCGTGGGCGTGGCGGTAGTAGTCCGTGAGAGCGAGGGACGCAGCAGCTGCCTCGTCCACCAGTACCGTCACGTGCGGATGCCACTGAATCGCGGACGCAGGACAGCGTGCCGACAACGGCCCCTCGACGGCCGCGGCCACCGCGTCTGCCTTGGATTCTCCGGTAGCGATGAGCACGAGATGACGCGCCTCGTCGATGGTGCCGAGGCCTTGCGTCAGCACGTGGTGCGGCACCTCCTCCGGCGAGGGGAAGAAGCGCGCATTGTCGACCCGAGTCTGTTCGGTGAGCGTCTTGACCCGGGTTCTCGACCGAAGTGACGATCCGGGCTCGTTGAAGCCGATGTGTCCGTCGGTGCCGATGCCCAGAATCTGCACATCGATACCACCGGCCTCCGCGATCGCGGCGTCGTATCGTCGCGCTTCGGCAGCGATGTCGACGGCTTCACCGTCCGGCGAGAACACCGCGGAATCGTCCAGATCGACGAGGTCCACGAAGTTCTCGCGAATGAACGAAAAGTACGACTGCTCAGCAGTTCTGGGTAGCCCTATGTATTCGTCGAGCAGAAACGCTCGACACCCAGCGAAGGACAGCCCTTCCTCGCGATGTCGGCGGGCCAGCTCGCGATACGTGCCGACGGGACTCGACCCGGTCGCCAACCCGAGGACGGGGCCCGATCCCGGGACCGAGTCGGTTCGCACGACGCGCTCGACGACGTCGGCCGCGGTTCGGTCCACGTCGGTAGCTGTAGGGAGTACGACGATCTCCATCTAACTTTCCTCCTCGATCGCGCGTCCGCCGCGAATGACCTGCACCGGCTCGAAGGATGCGTCGACCACCAGCACGTCCGCTCTCGATCCGGCGACGAGAGAACCGGTTTCGGCCCCGATCCCGATCAATGCTGCCGGGGTGGTTGCCCCGGCACGCACTGCGTCGAGCAACGGCACGCCGGCGTCGAGCACTGCGCGGCGTACCAGGTCGAGCACACTCGACGTGCCGCCCGCGATCGGGGCCGACTCGGGATCGTTCTCCCGCGACAGGCGGGCGACCGAATCGTGCACGGTGACATCCAGCGGCCCGAGCCGGTAGCGGCCGTCGGCCATTCCCGCCGCGGCCATCGCGTCGGACACCAACGCGATGTTCCCACCGCCGACGAGATCGAACACCGCTCGCACGGTCTCGTCGGCGAGATGTACTCCGTCGCCGATCAATTCGAGCACCATCGACCCTCGCGCCGCGGCGGCCAAGCACTCGCTGACCGGCCCCGGCGACCGATGGTGCCAGGTGGGCATCCCGTTGAACAGGTGCGTGGCACCGATGGCACCCTCTCCGAGGGCGTCGATTGCGCTGCGAGTGGTGCGTGCGTCGGCGTCGGTGTGCCCGATGCTGGGGACGATGCCGTTCTCTCGCAACATGTGTCCGACGGCCGTGAAGCCGTCGACTTCGGGAGCAAGTGTCATCGACCGTACCGATCCCCGCCCGGCGTCGATGATGTCTGCCAGCAGACCGGTGTCGCCGCCACGGAGTGACGCGGGGTCCTGCGCCCCGCAGCGGGCAACAGACAGGAACGGCCCTTCGAGGTGGACCCCGGCGATGTCCCCCGACTCGTACAGATCGGCGAGCATCGACGTCTGCTCGACCAGTCGCCCAGGGGATGCCGACACCAGCGATGCGAGCATCGTGGTGGTGCCGCGGCCACGGTGGTGCCGTACCGCGGTCATCAGATCGGCACGGGCAGAATCCGGGAACGACGCCCCGCCGCCGCCGTGGCAGTGCACATCGACCAAGCCCGGCAGGATGGTCGAATTCGATTGCGGTGGAGCCTCGTTGGGCCACGCCACTACCGGACCCACCCAGGAGATTCGATCGCCGGACAACGCCACGACGGCATCCTCGATGACCGCGTCGGGTGTGACGACCCGCCCCCTGAGCGTCGTCGTGATCGATTCACTCATGCCCGGTCGGGTTCGAGCACCGCGTCGTCCTCGCGGCCGGGGGTGCGCAGGTTCCACTTCTTGATGACGAAGCTGAACAGGAAGTAGTAGATCACCGCATACACCAGGCCGATAGGAATGAGAAGCCATGCCTTCGTGGCGATTCCATAGTTCAACAGATAGTCGATACCGCCCGCAGAGAAGAAGAAGCCGTCATGGATTCCCAGGGCATTGGTCAGTGCCATGGAGGTTCCGGTCAGCACGGCGTGGATGATGTAGAGCGGCCAGGCGACGAACATGAACGAGTACTCGAGCGGTTCGGTGATGCCGGTGACGAACGCAGTCAGACCGGTGGACAACATGATTCCGCCGACGATCTTCTTCTGCGACGGCTTGGCGTTGCGATAGATCGCGAATGCGGCGGCAGGCAGAGCGAACATCATGATGGGGAAGAAGCCGGTCATGAAGACTCCCGCGGACGGATCTCCCGCGAAGAATCGGTTGAGATCGCCACGCACCAATTGACCACTCGCGTCCTGATAATCACCGACGAGGAACCAGACGACCGAATTGAGAATGTGGTGCAGTCCCGTCGGAATCAGCATGCGATTGGCGAAACCGTAGATTCCGCTACCCACCACACTGTGATCGGCAACGGTGTTTCCGACCCAGTTCAGTGCGCTGTAGAAGAGCGGGTAGACGAACGACATGACGACGGCGACGACGAGGCCGGTGACAGCGGTCAGGATGGGAACCAGACGTCGTCCGCTGAAGAAGCCGAGGTAATCCGGCAGTTTCTGGCGGTAGAACCGCTGCCACAGAATGGCGGAGAGCAGGCCGATGACGATGCCGGCCAACACGCCGTAGTCGATCACGGCCGGATCGCCGTTCGCGTCGACTTTGCCTTCCAGTACCACCGGTGACATCGCGGTGAAGACACCGTTCATCACCATGTAGCCGACGACGGCGGCGAGGGCGGTCGAGCCGTCCGACTTCTTGGCCCAGCCGATGGCGATGCCCACGGCAAATATCAAGGGCAACCAGGTGAAGACCGCCTGTCCTGCAGCGGAGATGACGGCCGCCGCGGTGCCCAGAGCACTGAATCTGCCGAGGAGGTCGTCCTGGCCCAGCCGCAACAGGATTCCCGCCGCGGGAAGAACCGCAATGGGCAGCATGAGACTGCGCCCGAATCGCTGCAACCCGGCGAGAGATCTGGATTCCTTCTTCGGTTCGGCTTCGGCCGAGTCCGTCTTCTTCAGGGTCATGGCGACCTTCTCTTCGAGGCTGGTCCGGCAAGGGAGTTCTACTGTTGTGACCGGATGACATCAGGGGTACTGTCCGGTCATTACCAGTTGTAGTTTGGCCAGGTGACGACCACATGTCAACCCGGAGATGTGACCTCGCCGACACCACTGCACACGAGAAGGAAGCGGGAACAGAACATGGCCAAGGCGGACGCGATCGTGAAGGGCCTCGGCGGTGCCGACAACATCGTAGAGATCGAAGCGTGCATCACCCGGCTCCGTACCGAGGTCAAGGACGGGTCGCTGGTGGACGAGGCTGCGCTCAAGGCAGCCGGTGCGCACGGAGTGTTCCACAAGGGGACCGCCGTGCAGGTCATCGTCGGCCCGGAGGCCGACACCCTCGCCGAGGACATCGGCGACATTCTGTGAGCGGGACCTCGACGATCTCCAGTCCTGTTGCCGGTCAGGTCATCTCGCTCGCCGACGTCCCCGACCCGGTCTTCTCTTCGCAGATGGTGGGCTCCGGGGTCGCCGTGCGCCCGGCGGCCGGTAGCGGGCCCGTCGAGGTGCGGTCTCCGATAGCCGGCAAGATCCTCAAACTCCACCCACATGCGTTCGTCGTGTTCACCGACGACAAGGCGGGAGTGCTGGTGCACATCGGCATCGACACCGTGAAGATGAAGGGCCAGGGTTTCGAACTCGTTGCAGCAGAGGGCGATCGGGTTCAGTCCGGCGATCTTGTGATCACCTACGACCCTGCGGCGATCGCGGAGGCCGGATACTCCGACGTGATTCCCGTGGTCCTGATGGACTCCGAGCCCGATGCCGTCACGAGCGCGGCCGTCGGAACCTCGGTGGCACAGGGTGACTCGCTGTTCGTGTTGCCCTGAGCCTAGCGGCGCTGCGTGGTGCGCCGCTCCCCCTGCACCTCCATCGAGAGTTGGTACCGGTCGCACCGGTACCAACTCTCCGTGTGCTCGATCGGTTCGTCGCCGCTGAACGACACTCGGTCGAAGTACAGCACCGGTGCGCCGCGTTTGGTCCCCAGCAGCGTGGAGGTGTCGCTGTCGGCGGCTGTCGCTTTGACGGTCTGCTCGGCTCGATCGATGGTCAGGCCGTAGTGGTTGCGCACGGCCTCGTACACCGACTGACTCAGATCGTGGTCGATCAGCCCCGGAAGGAGTTCGGCCCGGTACCACCCGTCGTCGACACTGACCGGCTCGGCATCGGCCAGCCGTAGCCGTTTGATGTGGTACGTCCGATCACCGTCGACCAGGCCCAGAGCACGAATCGTTGCTGCCGAGGGCTTTTCGAGTCGCGCGAACAGGACCACCGTCGTCGGCGTCAGCCCCTGGGCACGCATCTCCTCGGAGAACGACGCCAGGTGCAACCGCGACTGCACGGTACGAGAAGCAACGAACGTCCCTTTCCCACGTACCCGAACCAGATGTCCGTCGTTGACGAGCTGCCCTATCGCCTCGCGTACCGTGATGCGACTGACGCCGTAGTCCTCCATCAACCGACGCTCGCTCGGCATCAGATCCCCCGGCGAAAGCTCCTTGGTGCAGCGGTGCAACAGAATTGCGCGTAGCTGTTCATGCTTCGGGATCTGACTGTCCCTCAGGTGTATGGGCATCACCACTGCGCCGGCCTTTCGATCACTCGCAGAACCAGCGGTACGGACTGGTCCGGTCCAACCAAAGACTACGTCACGACGGCGATACCGAGGAAGCATTCGCCCGGACTCAGCTCTCCGATGCCTCGAATCCGGTCGCGTTTGTTGCCGACGTGGCGACGGGTTAGCGTCGTGCCATGACGGAGTCGCCGAAGGACAGCGTGGAATTGTCGAATGCGTCGGATTTCCCGGCACTGTGGCCGGTGTCGACCCGATGGGACGACAACGACCACTACGGCCACGTCAACAACGTGACGTATTACGCATACTTCGACACCGCAGTGAACGGGTGGCTCATGGAAACGACGGGTGTGGACATCAGGACTCTGCCCGCGATCGGCGTCGTGGCCGAAACCTCGTGCCGCTATCTGTCCGAGCTCAGTTTTCCCGATCGCCTCCAGGTCGGTCTGGCGGTGGAGAAGCTGGGCACCCGCAGCATCGTCTACTCGCTGGCTCTGTTCCGCGAAGCCGAGGACGACGCAATGACATTGGCCGCTCGGGGACGGTTCGTTCACGTCTACGTCGACGCGAACTCCCGTCGCCCCGTCCCCATTCCCTCCGAAATCGAAACTGCAGCACGCACTTTGGTGATCGGAACGTCAGTAGACGCCTGAATCTAGAGCCCGATTTCGTCGGCGCGCTGCAGCGCTCGGGTGACGATGTCGTCGATCAGCGTGGTGGTCGGCGCACCGCCCACGGCGCGGTTGCGTGAATCGGCTTCCATCCGGCGCATGACGCCTTCGGCGATGATCGACAACTTCCACAGCGCCAGCACTTCCCAGAATCCGGCATCGGTCACATCGCGGCCCGTGTTGTGTGCGTAGGACTCGACCAGCTCCGCCCGAGTAGGGAAACCGGGCAGAGTCGATGCCATGAAAGGACCGGCAACCCCGTCATCCGCCTGAGGCCAGTAGGCGAGCAGACCACCCAGATCCGCCAACGGGTCTCCGAGCGTGCACAACTCCCAGTCGACGACGGCAACCACGCGGCCGTCGTTTCGAGCGGTGATGACGTTGCTCAGATGGAAGTCGCCGTGAACCAGCGTCACCTCGTGCTGCTCGGGGATCTTGGCCGTCAATCGTGCTGCGAGCGAGTCGATTCCAGGAACCTCCCGGGTTCGGGAGGAGTCCCACTGCGTGGTCCACCGCGCGATCTGACGCGCAGCGTACGGTTTGCGGCCGGCGAGGTCGGCAAGACCCGACGACTCGAGGTCGACACGGTGTATGTCGGACAACGCCGCGGTCAGACCGAGTCCGACACGTCGACGCTGATCGGGGTCCAACTGTTCGGCAGCCGACACCGAGTCGACGACGACCCCGTCGACGAAACTCATCAGGACCAACGGAACCTCGGAAATGGCTGGATCCTGCGTGATCGCAATCATTTTCGGCACAGGGACCGGCGAATTCTGCAGACCGGAGAGAATCCGGTGCTCGCGCACGACGTCGTGAGCCGACGCCAACAATTTGCCCAACGGCGGCCGGCGAAGGACCCACGCACTGCCACCGGCGTCGCGAACCGCATACGTGAGGTTGGACTGGCCGTTACCGATGCGCTGAAACGAGAGCGGCGATGTTGCGCCTATCCCCAGCTCCGCGATCCACGTCGACACTGCATCTTCGTCCAAGCCCACCACGCCCATACAAAACCCTCACTTCGTTGTGCGGCACCGTTGCCGACGGACATCACCGGTTCGGGTGATCGTAACGAAGCGGTGCCAACGGATGCCGGTGGCACGAGCACAGACGGTCAGCTGGCGCGACCGAACGCGGAGATCAGCGCCGGAGTAGCAACGGCAGCGGCCTCGTGCCGCTTGACAGCAATTTCGTCGATTTCGCCGACGAGCAGTGCGGTCATCGACTCGGGCTCGGCACACCAGACGGACGAGATGTTGTGCACCTCCGCGGGTGCGAACAGTCCACTGGCGGACAGCGCGTCGATCCATTCGGCAACGGCATCGGCCGTGGGCTCCGGCATCACCGTACGGTCCAGCGAGTCCGCTTGGAACTCGTTGCAAAAGAACGCGCGGACCATATCGAGCTGCCCCTGCGACATTGTGGTCATGTTCTTCTCCTTCGAGTTTCCGACTTCTGTTGGTGCCGAATGCCCGTTCACGAGTTGCGATGAGCCGACCAGACCGTGTTCAGATCGTTACCAACTTGGCCGTAACGGGGGAATACGGTTTTCCGATGCGGCTGAAACTACGCCCTTTTCGACGGTCTCGCCCAGGGTGAACTGGACTATGTGACCATAGTCACACAGATCGGCCCATCCGATCAACGACTTGCAACGAATTCATAGTTCGCATTTCAAAATACTGTGACAGGAGACAAACTCCGCACAAAAGTCCAGGTAGGCGAGGTGCGACACTCGAGAGCAACTACTCGGAGCCGCAGTCGAGTAGCCTCCTCTGCACCGCACTGGACCGCACACTCCGACCGATCGGTTGGTTGCAGGGTCGAATTCTACTTTCGGCTCGGTTTTTCGGCTGTTTGCAGACTCCAGGAATTTGACAGATCGCCATTACTAGGTTGCGGCTACAACAAGGAATCGACGCTTCTTCGTCGTGATCCGACCGTTACCGCAGATGCTCAGCCGGTTCCCACGATGCTCACACCTCACGCTCAGCCGACTGCGGCAGTCTGGCGTCCATGCGATCACCGAGTCTCGACAGCGGACCGATCCGGTCACCCCGTGGAGCCGGCAACGAGAGCCGTTCGGCGAACACGAGCGAGCGAGCGCACCGACGGGCGATCCGTACCCGGCTGACGGTGTCGGGCCTCTGCGCGGTGCTGTTGTCGGTACTACTGATGTGGGTGCCGAACATGGCACCGGTGTGGCCCGTCTCCACGAGCCCGGCCGCCGCCCTGGCCTCGCGAGCACTGAGCACTATCGACGTCACCGCAGTGCTGACCGTCCTCGCCGCCCTCACCGTTGTCGCCCTGGTCCGAAAACTGCCGTACGGCATCGGAGTGGCGATTGCCTGCGTCGTCGGCGCGGAAGTGACCACAGCTCTGGTGCGTCACCTCGCGGCGTCGTCGACAACGGCCACCGACCTTCCGAGCGGGCAGCTCGTCGCTGTCACAGCGCTCGTGGGGGCCGCGTGGATGGTGGCATCGGCCACGTGGCGGCCGATGATCCTCGGGCTCGGAACCGTCGCCGCCCTCGCTGTCGGAGCGGCACAACTGGTCGTCGGGTCCGTCTCCCCCGTCGGGATTGTCAGCGCACTGCTGATCACGGGCGTGTGGTGGCCGGCGTGCTCGGTGGTGATGCTCTTCTCACCCGCAGCCGCTGCCCGCGAGGCTCGAAACCCGTTCGATACCGCTGCCCTCGTCGCCCAACGCAGAATGGGACGCTTCCGTTGACACGGAAGCGTCCCATCCGGGCCGAGAAGGCGACCGACTAGAGGGCCTTGAGCTCCTCGGTCACCTCGGACACCGACTTCTTTGCGTCGCCGAACAGCATCGACGTGCCCTCCGCGAAGAACAGTGGGTTCTCGATTCCGGCGAAGCCGGACGACATCGACCGCTTGAGGACGATGACCGACTTCGACTGATCGACGTTGAGAATCGGCATCCCGTGAATCGGGCTCGACGGATCGTTGCGCGCCGCCGGGTTGGTCACGTCGTTCGCTCCGATGACCAACGTGACGTCGGTGCGAGAGAACTCGTCGTTGATGTCGTCCATTTCCTTCATCGCGTCGTACGCGACGTCGGCCTCGGCGAGCAGCACGTTCATATGTCCCGGCATGCGACCGGCGACCGGGTGAATGGCGTACTTGACCTCGACACCCTTGGACTCCAGCAACTTGGCCATGTCCTTGACGGCATGCTGCGCCTGAGCGACGGCAAGGCCGTAGCCGGGCACGACGATGACCTGGTTGGCGTAGGCCATCTGGATCGCTGCGTCTGCCGCCGAGGTCGCCTTGGCGGTTCCCCCGCCTGCACCGGCCGGGCCTGCAGCCGCGTCGCCGCCGCCGAATCCACCTGCGACGATCGCCGGAATGGACCTGTTCATGGCCTTGGCCATGAGGTTGGTCAAGATCGTGCCGGACGCGCCGACGATCATGCCCGCCACGATCATCGCGGTGTTGTTGAGCGCCAGACCCGCAGCCGCAGCAGACAGACCGGTCAGAGCATTGAGCAGCGAAATGACGACCGGCATGTCCGCGCCGCCGATGGGCAGTACCACCGTGAGACCGAGGATGCCTGCCAGTACGAGAACCGCGACGATCCACCACTGCGACACGCCGCCGCCCGGAGTGGCGTTGATGCCGATGACCACTGCAGCGGCCACAGCGCCGATCAGCAGCAGAGCGTTGAGCGGCTGCTGCAACTTACCGATGGTGATCGGCGAGCCGGGCAGAGTTTCCTGCAGCTTCAAGAAGGCGATGAGCGAGCCCCAGAACGAGATGGAACCGATGATCGCCGCAAAGAGTGAGCCGATGACGATATGCACCGTCGGCGACTCTCCGTGGTTGAAGTTCGAGAATCCGGACGTGTCGAGGAACTCGGCCCACGCGATCAGTGCGACCGTGCCACCGCCGACGCCGTTGAACAGAGCCACCAGCTGCGGCATCGCCGTCATCTTCACCCGTCGCGCAGGCGGGATTCCCAGTGCCACGCCGACGACGAGTCCGACGATGATCAGGATCCAGTTACCGGTGTCGCGAATGGATATCAGCGTGGCCACCACGGCGATGAACATGCCGACGGCGGCGATCTGGTTGCCCCGCACGGCTGTCTTCGGTCCGGTCAGACCCATCAGACCGTAGATGAACATGCCGAAGGCGACGATGTAGAGAATGTTGACGAGATTGTCCATCAGGAGTCAGCACCCTTCGAGGTCTTGGCGGGCACCGGCTTGGACTTGAACATGCCGAGCATGCGGTCGGTGACCACGAAGCCACCGATGACGTTGACGGTTCCGAACACCAGCGCGACGAACAGGATGACCTGCAGTCCGATGGACGGGTCGTGCACCTTTCCGAGGACGACCAACGCGCCCAACACGACGATGCCGTGGATGGCGTTGGTTCCCGACATCAGCGGGGTGTGCAAGGTGTTCGGCACCTTGGAGATCACCGCGAAACCGACGAACCCGGACAACACCAGGATCGCGATGTTCGCGAGAAGCGGGGTGTACATCAGTTCTCCTTCTCACGTGTCACGCAGGCACCGGCGAGCACTTCGTCGGAGAAATCCGGAGCGAGTGCGCCGTCGACCAGCATGAGCTCGAGCAATGCCGAGATGTTCTTCGAGTACAGCTCGCTGGCGTGCTCGGGCATCGTGGCAGGCAGGTTCAACGGCGAGCAGATGGTGACGTCGTGCTTGACGACGGTCTGGCCGGGCTCGGTGAGTTCGCAGTTTCCGCCGGTCTCACCGGCCAGGTCGACCACGACGCTGCCGGGCTTCATACCCTCGACTGCGGCGGCCGTCACCAGACGCGGCGCGGGACGGCCGGGCACCAACGCCGTGGTGATCACGACGTCGAATCCCTTGATCGCCTCTTCCAGGGCACGCTGCTGCTGGACGCGTTCGTCCTCGGTCAGCTCACGCGCGTAGCCGCCTTCGCCGGCAGCATCGATCCCCAGATCGAGCCACTGCGCGCCGACGGAACGGACCTGGTCGGCTACCTCCGGTCGCACGTCGTAGCCGGTGGGTCGACCACCGAGACGCTTCGCGGTGGCCAGGGCTTGCAGGCCGGCCACACCGACACCGAGAACGAGCACGGTCGCCGGCTTGACCGTTCCGGCGGCGGTGGTCAGCATCGGGAAGAACCTCGTGGACTCCGACGCGGCCAACAGAACGGCCTTGTACCCGGCGACGTTCGCCTGAGAAGACAAGGCGTCCATCACCTGAGCGCGGGAGATACGCGGAATGGCTTCGACCGCGAACGCCTGTACTCCGGCGGCCTTCAGCGCGCCGATGCTGTTCTCGGCATTGCGTGGGGCGAGGAAACCGATGAGCGTCGAGCCCGACTTCAGCCTCGAGATCTCTGCGTCGGTGGGCGGCGCGACCTTGACCACGACCTCCGAGCCCCAGGGATCGCCGATCGTGGCCCCGGCTGCGACATAGAGCTCGTCCGGGATCAGAGCGCCGAGTCCGGCACCCGATTCCACGACGACCTCGACACCCTTGCCCGTGAGCGCGGCAACGATCTTCGGGACCAGAGCGACACGTCGCTCACCTTCCCCCGATTCGCGGACCACACCGACGACCGTCGTGGATCCCGAACCCTTTTCAGTGCTCTGCGATGTATCCAAATCTCCGTCTTCCTGCGTTGAATGGTGCCCACCGATCGGCCAATGGCTCGAAATCTGCGACGAGTGGACGAACCCATGCGACAAGGCACGAGGTTCCTGATAGTAGCCACAGGTAATGGAGCGCGGGTAACCCAGAACACAGTCCGATTCGTTCTGAATCGAGTCCGTTTCGACATTTCGCGACTACAGGGCGAGCAATTGTGATGCACGCCATACAGGTCTAACCGTGATGATCGGACCTTACAGTGACAATCGTGGAATCTTGCATCTTCTGTGCCATCGTCGCCGGCGACGCGCCTGCCCACCGCGTGTTCGAGAACGAGCACACCGTCGCCTTTCTCGATATTCGACCGATCAGCAGGGGCCACCTTCTGGTGGTTCCGCGCGAGCATTCCGCAGACCTGACCTCCACCGGACCGGACACAGCTGCCGAGGTTTTCCGCGTCGGGCACACGCTGGCGCGCGCAGTGCGCGAGTCCGACCTCCGCGCCCACGGTGCGAACCTGGTGATCAACGACGGCGTCGCCGCATTCCAAACCGTCTTTCACCTGCATCTGCACGTGGTGCCGCGCTGGGACCGCGACCGACTGAAGTTCGCGGCGGGGTTCGTCACCCGTCGCCTGCGTGAACCCGAGCGGGTGGCCGAGGCAATCCGATCCGGAATGGCCAGGGTCGCCGGGGAGCAGACCTCGTGAGGTTGTTCTTGTCTTCGTATCGATTCGGCGGCCATTCCGACGAGTTCGCCCGCCTCACCGGCCCGCCTGCCGATCTCGCGGTCATCGCCAATGCGGCCGATGCCTGGCCCGCCACCGCCCGCGAATCCTCGCTCCGCAGCGAGTTCGGGCCCTTACGCGCCTTGGGATACCGGCCGTCGGAGTTGGATCTGCGCGATTTCGCCGGGAGACCGGCCGCATTCGAGCGCGCCCTGGCAGCGTTCGACGCAGTCTGGGTCCGCGGTGGCAACACGTTCGTGTTGCGCGCTCAGATGGCTCGTTCCGGTGCGGACGAGGTCATCCGCGGGCGCGTTCGGGCCGACACCATCGCCTACGGCGGATACAGCGCGGGAGCGTGTGTCGCTGCGCCGTCGCTGGCCGGGGTCGAGGATGCCGACGACCCGAACGAGGTACGGCCGATCGCAGGCATCGATCCGGTGTGGAGCGGGCTCGGTCTCGTCGACTTCTCCGTCGTCCCGCATCTCGATTCCGTGCTGGACGAGAGGGATTCGGGATGGGCGACGCTGCGCCGTCTGCGACGCGAGGGAATCGAAACTCACGGACTGACCGACAGCCAGGCAATCGTGGTCGACGACTCCGGGACGACAATTCTGGGTGCGTGACCCGTGATTTGTGACTGTGCGACCCGTGATCAGCCCAGCCGAGCGAGCGGCGCGAGCCGGTCGAGAGACGACCACGCGAGAGAGCAACGGCGAGCAGTCATTTCGTCGGCATCGAGGACGAGCATGTCGAACAGTCGGCGGGGTGCTGCACGCCACGAGTCGGCGATGGCCGCGACGGTCGCGCTCTCGAACATCCCGGATTTCAGCAACGCGTGCACCCACTCGTCGACCTCGCCGCGGTGAATGCGCTCGATGGTGTCGTATTCGACTCCGCCCCCGAGGAATTCGTACGAGAACATCGCCGCCACATAGTTCCAGGAGTCACTTCCGGGATCGATCATCGTGCAGCCTCCTTGTCGACCCGCACCGCATGGGGTGCGAGATGCGCTGCGCTGGACGCTAGCGCTGCGAACTACAACATTGCGTGTCGACGACGCATCGATCTGGTAACGCCTGAGGCTGGTGTTACTGATGTGACTCGGACATTCTCGGAGTCGTCCTCGTTCACGCCCCACTGCGAGTCGTGACAGACTCGAGTGGCGACGGTCACATGTACGACGTGAGGAGAACCGGATGTCGGTGACTACCGATGCAGATGCCCACCTGAGCGAGCTCGAAGCGCTGCTTCCCGCCGGTGCCGTGGTCACCGACCCCGACATCACCGAGGGATACCGACGCGACTGGGCCAAGGACCCCGACGCGGGTATCCCATTGGCCGTGGTCCGCGCGCAGTCCACCGACGACGTCAGAGCCGTCATGCGGTGGGCCACCGAACACGCGGTGGCGGTCGTCCCGCGCGGGGCCGGCTCGGGCCTGTCCGGTGGTGCCACGGCCGTCGACGGCGGGATAGTGCTCACCACCGAGCTGATGCGCGAGATCACCGTCGACCCGGTGACCCGCATAGCCGTCGTACAACCCGGACTGCTCAACGCCGAAGTCAAGAAGGCAGTCGCCGAACACGGTCTGTGGTACCCACCGGATCCGTCGTCGTTCGAGATGTGCTCCATCGGCGGCAATGCGGCCACCAATGCCGGCGGGCTGTGCTGCGTGAAATACGGCGTCACCACCGATTACGTTCTCGGACTCGAGGTCGTCCTCGCCGACGGGACTGCCGTCCGACTCGGCGGACCACGCCTGAAAGATGTTGCCGGACTGTCCCTTGCGAAGCTCTTCGTGGGATCCGAGGGCACCCTGGGCATCATCACCGAGATCACTCTTCGATTGATCCCGGCCCAACCTCCGGCCAGCACCGTGGTTGCCTCGTTCGCCTCCGTGCACGATGCGACGACTGCCATTCTGGCCATCACCCGCACCCTGCGGCCGTCGATGCTCGAGTTCATGGACCGTGCGTCCATCGGTGCCGTCGAAGATGCCATGAACATGGGACTCGACCGCGAGGCAGCAGCGATGCTGATCGCTCGGTCCGACTCCCCCGGCGCCGACCGAGGACGTGAAATCGAGATCATGGCCGCAGCATGCACCGAGGCCGGTGCCTCGGATGTCTTCACCACCGACGACCCCGACGAGGGTGAGGCCTTCGCAGCCGCACGGCGATTCGCCATTCCGGCGGTCGAACGACTCGGCAGCCTGCTGCTCGAGGATGTCGGTGTTCCGCTCCCTGCCCTCCCGGCTCTCGTCGACGGGATCGCCGAACTGTCGAAGAAGTACGACGTGTTGGTCGCCGTCATCGCGCACGCGGGCGACGGCAACACCCACCCGCTGATCGTGTTCGATCCCGAGGACGCCGACATGACCCGTCGCGCCAACGTCGCATTCGGAGCCATCATGGATCTGGCAATTTCGTTGGGCGGCACCATCACCGGGGAACACGGCGTCGGTCGCCTCAAGAAGGCCTGGCTACCCGATCAAGTCGGCGAAGACGTCATGGAACTGACCCGGCGAATCAAGACCGCTCTCGATCCGGCCGGAATCCTCAACCCCGGTGCTGTGCTCTGATCAGAGCGGCTGACGCCGCACGTGCGCGCAGTGTTTTCGGGTCGTTCCGCAGGCTCCACTCCTGCCTCGTAGCAGGGGTCGAGTTTCCGCGCACGACCCCGAGTCAGACGGTGAACCCGTCCGCCACCGTCAATACCTCGTCGAGGATTTCCAGTCCCTGACGAATCTCGTCCCCGGTCGTCGTCAGTGGCGGTGCGATCTGCAGACGGTTGCCTGCGACGAAGGGCCACAGACCCCGTGACTTCGCCGCGGCGGTGACGGTGCCCATCGCCGCCGCATCCTTGCCCGACGCGGCGAAGGGCACCAGCGGCTCCCGCGTCGTGCCGTCCTTGACCAGCTCGACGGCCCAGAAGAATCCCTTGCCGCGCACCTCGCCCACGCTGGGATGAGATTCGGCCAGCTTGGACAGGCCCGCACCGAGTACGTCCTCGCCGACGTGACGCACGTGCGGAAGGATCTTGTCGCGCTCGAACACTCCGATGGATGCCACACCCGCGGCGCACCCGAGGACGTGGCCGGAGTAGGTCAACCCGCCCGGGTAGGCTTTGTGGTCGAACTGCGAGGCGATCTTCTCCGAGATCACGACCCCGCCGAGGGGCACGTATCCGGAGTTGACGCCCTTGGCGAACGTGATCAGATCCGGTGTCACATCCCAGGCCTGGCACGCGAACCATTCGCCGATTCGCCCGAACCCGACCATCACTTCGTCGGCGATGTAGACGATCCCGTACTTGTCGCACAGTGCCCGAACACCGGCCAGATATCCGGGCGGCGGAATCAGCACACCGTTGGTGCCGATGACCGATTCCAAGATCAGTCCGGCGATGTTCTGCGCGCCTTCGAGCACGATGACCTGTTCGAGGTGTGCCAGCGCTGCGGCTGTCTCGTCCTCGGGAGTCGTTGTGCCCCAGGGTGACCGGTACGGGTACGGTCCGAAGAAGCGTACGACGTCGACGTTGGTCGGCTCGGTACCCCATCGCCGCGGCTCGCCGGTGAGACCGATAGCGACTCCGGTTCCGCCGTGGTACGAGCGGTAGGCGGCAAGCATCTTCGTGCGTCCGGTGTGCTGGCGCGCCAGCCGCACCGCGTGCTCGACGGCTTCGGCACCGCCCGTCGTGAAGAACACCCGGTTCAGATCACCCGGAGCGCGTTCGGCGATCAGAGCAGCGAGTTCACTGCGCTTGTTGTTGGCCACGGTCGGAGAGATGGTCGTCAGAACCTGGGCCTGTACGATGATGGCGGCCACCACGTCGGGGTGTTGATGCCCGAGATTGACGTTGACCAACTGGGACGAGAAGTCCAGGTACCGATTGCCCTTGTCGTCCCAGAACCACGACCCCTCGGCACCCTCGACGGTGATCGGGTTCAGTTCGGCCTGCGCCGACCAGGAGTAGAACACGTGATCCATCTACTTGCCGCCTTTCTTCGGTGTGACACTCACCGGAGCGTACGACTGGCCGACGGCAACAGTCCCGTCGCCCGTCACGACGTAGCCGTCACTGATGTACGAATCTGCGGAATGATGCTCTCTCCGTACGCTTCGAGCGTCGCTGCCTTGGCGTCGTGCTGCAGGTACACCGAGAACTGGTCGACGCCGAGTGTCTCCAGCGCCTTCAGCTTGACGATGTGATCGGCCGGGGTACCGAGCAGGCAGAACCTGTCGATCACCTCGTTCGGAACGAATTCTGCGTGCGAGTTTCCGGCTCGACCGTGCTCGTTGTAGTCATACCCTTTGCGCGCCGCGATGTAGTCGGTGAGTGCCTGCGGAACACCGCCGCCGTCACCGCCGTAGCGTGCGACGATATCGGCGACGTGATTGCCGACCATCCCACCGAACCAACGACATTGGTCGCGGGCATGTTCGAGCCCGGCCTCGGTACCGTCGGTGACGTAGGCGGGAGCTGCCACGCAGATCGAGATCGAATCCGGATCTCGGCCCGCCTGCTCGGCCGCAGCACGCACTCGGCCGATCGTCCACGCAGCGATATCCGGATCTGCCAATTGCAGAATGAATCCGTCCGCTACCTGCCCGGTGAGCTCGAGGGCTTTCGGTCCGTACGCCGCGACCCACACCTCCAGCGTCGAATGCTCCGCCCACGGGAACTGCACCGTCGTCTCACCCACCCGGGCGCTGCGCCCGTTGGCCAGATTTCGGATCACCTCGATCGAGTCTCGAAGCGAGGCAAGCGTTGTCGGCTTCCCTCCGAGAGCGCGGACCGCGGAATCACCACGACCGATGCCGCAGACGGTTCGATTGCCGAACATGTCGTTGAGTGTCGCGAACGTCGACGCCGTTACGGTCCAATCGCGGGTAGCCGGATTGGTGACCATCGGACCCACGGTCACACGCCTGGTCGCGGCCAGAATCTGACTGTAGATGACGTACGGTTCCTGCCACAGCAGATGCGAATCGAACGTCCATACGTGCGAAAACCCATGTGTCTCGGCCTGTCTGGCCAGATCGATCACCCGCGACGCCGGCGGATTGCACTGCAGCACCACCCCGATGTCCATGGCTCAGATCAGATTCTGTGACAGGTCGCGGCGAACGAAGCGGCCGTGTCCCGCAGTGCCGGAATAGGATCCACTGTCGACGATGACGCGCCCGCGAGACATCACGGTGTCCACGTGGCCGTCGATCTCGAAACCCTCGTACGCCGAATAGTCCATGTTCATGTGGTGGGTCTTCTCGACCCCGATGCTGGTGTGCCCGTTCGGGTCGTAGATCACGATGTCGGCATCTGCTCCGGGGCTGATGACGCCCTTTCTCGGATACATACCGAACATCCGGGCCGGGGTGGTGCAACAGACGTCGACCCACTTCTCGAGGGTGATCTTGCCGCTCTTGACCCCCTGGAACATCAAGTCGATGCGATGTTCCACCGAACCGATTCCGTTGGGAATCTTGGAGAAATCGCCGATTCCCATTTCTTTCTGGTCCTTCATGCAGAACGGGCAGTGGTCGGTACTGACGGTTGCCACGTCACCGGTGCGCAGGTAGCGCCACAGTTCGTCCTGATGGCCCTCGGCCCGCGACCGCAGGGGCGTCGAGCAGACCCATTTGGCCCCCTCGAAGCCGGGTGCACCGAGTTGTTCTTCGAGCGAGAGATAGAGGTACTGCGGACACGTCTCGGCAAACACGTTCTGCCCGTTGCCCCGAGCCTGCGCAATCTGTTCGAGAGCCTGTTTTGCCGATACGTGCACGACGTACAGCGGCGCTCCGGTGACGTCGGCCAGCATGATCGCTCGATGCGTCGCCTCTTCCTCCAGCTGCCACGGACGCGATGTCCCGTGGAAGTACGGGGCCGTGTCGCCGCGTGCGATGGACTGGGCCACGAGGACATCGATGGCAATCCCGTTCTCCGCGTGCATCATCAACAGCGCACCCGTTTCCGCCGCCGACTGCATGGCGCGCAGGATCTTGCCGTCGTCGGAGTAGAAGACCCCCGGGTACGCCATGAAGAGTTTGAAGCTGGTGACACCCTCGGAGACCAACTCGCTCATGGCTTTCAGCGAATCATCGGTGACGTCGCCGATGATCTGATGAAACCCGTAATCGATCGCGCACCGACCGGCGGCCTTGTCGTGCCACTGTGCCAAAGTGTCCTGGACGCGTTGGCCGGGAGTCTGGATGGCGAAATCCACGATGGTCGTCGTACCACCCCACGCCGCTGCGCGCGTCCCGGTTTCGAAGGTATCGGAGGCGAACGTGCCACCGAACGGCATCTCCATGTGCGTGTGTCCGTCCACGCCGCCCGGAATCACGTACTTCCCGGTGGCATCGATGACGACGTCCGCCGATGTCGTCAGATCTGCGGCCAGGGACACCGAGCCGGGTGCCAGCACTGCGACGATGGTCTCACCGTCGATGAGCACATCCAGTTCCTGTGCGCCGGTGGTGGATACGACAGTGCCGCCGTGCACGAAGGTGGTGGCCATCAGGGTTGCACCAGTGGGCCGTAGGCGTCGGGTCTGCGATCACGATAGAACGCCCATCGGTCGCGAACCACTTTGATCAGGTCCATGTCCAGGTCCCGAACGACGATCTCGGACTCCGAATCCGACGCCAGCTCGCCGACGAATTTGCCCTCGGGGTCCACGAAATAGCTGGTGCCGTAGAAATCGTCGTCGCCGTACTCGGATTCGATTCCGACGCGGTTGATCGCACCCACGTAGTACTCGTTCGCGACGGCGGACGCGGGTTGCTCGAGCTTCCACAGATAATTCGACAGACCCCGTGAGGTCGCCGAGGGATTGAAGACGATCTCGGCACCGGCGAGTCCGAGAGCACGCCAGCCTTCGGGAAAGTGCCGGTCGTAACAGATATAGACACCGATGCGGCCGACGGCGGTATCGAACACCGGCCACCCCAGGTTGCCGGGGCGAAAATAGAACTTCTCCCAGAATCCGTTGACGTGGGGAATGTGATGCTTGCGGTATTTACCGAGATACGTGCCGTCCGCGTCGACCACAGCAGCGGTGTTGTAGAGCAACCCGGGCTGTTCCTGCTCGTAGACGGGCAGGATCATGACGATCCCGAGCTCTTTCGCCAACGCCGCGAACCGGTCGACCGTCGGGCCCGGTACGGATTCGGCGTACTCGTAGAATTTCGCATCCTGGAGCTGGCAGAAGTACGGACCGTAGAAAAGCTCTTGAAAGCAGACAACTTTCGCGCCCTGCTCGGCGACTGACCGAGCGAACCCCTCGTGTGCCTCGATCATCGATTCTTTGTCACCGGTCCACGTGCTCTGGACCAACGCAGCTCGAACTGTGGACATCATCGGCACTCCATCTCTCGCTGGCTTGCACCCTCAAGGTATTTTGCGCCGTGTTACGGGATCGTTCGTCCGGTTTCGTATGTATTAATCGTGCACAGTTCTCGGTGCACTCACGAGTTCGCGTTGGGCAACAACGCGCGGACGGCATCGATGGTGTCCGCGGTGGCAAGGTTCTTGTCCGGTCGGTATCGCAATACTCGGGCGAAACGCAGCGCCACCCCGCCCGGATAGCGCGAGCTGACCTGCACTCCGTCGAGTTCGATTTCGACTATCAACTCGGGCCGCAGGTACACGGTGTGCTGATCTCGCTCGCGTTCGTGCTTCGGGAATTCCTCCGTCTGCCACTGCAGCAGCACATCGGTCAGGCCTTTGAACGTCTTGCCGACCATGATCGGTTCACCGCCGTCGGGATCGCGGGCCCCCAGATGCAGGTTGGACAGAAAGCCCGTCCGTCGACCGTATCCCCACTCAGCGCCGAGAACAACGAGATCGAGAGTGTGTTCGGGTTTGACCTTCTGCCAACTCTTTCCGCGCCGGCCTGCCGCATACGGGGCGCTCAGGGCCTTGAGCATGACTCCCTCGTGCCCGGCATCGAGCGCAGCATCGAAGTGGGCAGCCGCCCCGTCGGCGTCGGGCCGTACGGCACTCGGAATCCGATGTCCCGGCGCCACCTTGTCGAGCGCTGCGAGACGCTCTTCGAGTGGAGCGTCGAGCAGATCGACGCCGTCGAGATGCAGACAGTCGAAGAAGTAGGGCTGCAGCAGCAATTCGTGTGCGCTCTCGGCACCGAACCGGCTCATCGTCTCCTGGAACGGACGCGGCCTGCCACTGTCGTCCAGTGCGAGTGTTTCGCCATCGAGGACCACCGACTCGCAGGGAAGTGCACGGACCAGTTCCACCAGCTCGGGCACACTGGCGGTGATATCGCGCAGGGTGCGCGTGTAGATGCTCACGTCGGATCCCGAGCGATGCACCTGAATTCGGGCACCGTCCAGCTTGTACTCGACCGTCACATCCCCCGCCAGCTGCTCCCAGGCACCCCGAAGAGACTCCGCCGGCGACGCCAGCATCGGGCGAACCGGCCGACCGACTTCGAGTCGAAAGGCGTTCAATGCCTCGACACCACCGGTCATGGCGGCGACGGCAGTGGCAGACAATCGACCGGACAGCATGAACGCCCGCCGCACCGACGCCTGCGGCAGAGCTGTGGCAGCCGCGACAGCGTCGACCATGATGCCCTCGAGCGCACCTTGCCTCAGCTCGCCCGTGACCAACCTGATGACGAACGCACGCTCGTCGGCCGTGGTCCGCGAGAACAAGTCCAGCAGCAGGGCCGAACGTCGCGCAGCCGAACCAGCGCCCGACGTCGCCGCCACCTCGGACAACTTCTCGTCCACCTCGGCAACGGTCAGCGTCGACTCCGAGGCGGACGGGACATCCAGATCTGCGAGTGTGCGCCAGCCGACCCCGATCCGTCCCTGCGGCAATTCGCCCGACAACCACGACACCGCCGGTTCGATGTCACCCGCCTGTGCCTCGGACAGCACAGCACCGAGCTCCTCGATCTTGACCTTGCGCGAACGCGTCGCGGCCACGGCCCGAGAGGTTTCGACAATCCTGGACATCAGCACTCATCGAACATAACCGCACCCACCGACTGGCCTACCCAACCGGGTCATTCCGCAGGCTCCACTCCTGCCTGACATTCAATTGTTACCGCTGTGACTCCAGCGGCCGGTGTTCTTGCTGTTACGTTCGATGCATGCCTGTGACGTCCCGAGCAGGAGTGAAGCCTGCGGAACGACCCGGCGGCCGGCCGGCGACGGGTCAGCTGAATCCCACCACCCGGTCGCCCCAGGCAGCGCGCATGTCTCCGTCGGGATCGTCGACGAGAGTGTCGGACGTATCGATCACCAGAGTCCATCGATTCTTCTCGGTGTACGGGGCCCAGTGCTTGGACGCGTCCAGCGCGGCCGGTACTCCGTACCGCGCGAAGGCCAGCCACCGCCGCTGCATCCGGGCCGACACCGCCATCGCCGGTTTGCGACCCCCCAGCCAGAAGGTGGGATCTCGGTTGAGAGTACCGAAATTGCCGAACACGTACGGCAGTTCGGTCGCGTGGCCGGCCCCTACTCGCGCGGCCTTGAGCATCGGCGTCGCGTGATCGAAACGGTACATCCAGGTCGGCGAATGTCTACTGTGCCCGTCGGCGATCCACAGACTCGGCATGACGAAGCCTGCATCACGCGAGATCGCCTGCGCCCCAGCGGGTTTGTTCCTGTCCGGGTAGGCGGCCATGATCTCCGCGATGCGCGAGGCGGGCATGTCCGCGTGATCGTGCGCGATGGCCTTGAACATCTCCGAGACGGTGTCGGATGTGATCGGCATCAACGGGGACTTCATGAACCGGAAGATCGAGGGCTCGTCGTGGTTGGTGCCGATGATCAACGGAATTCTGTGCGACAGACCTTTCTGGAAGGCCGCGACCGGATAGCGGGGCACGACGTCTCCGTCGACGACAGGCGAAAGCCCCAGCGTCCCAGGCACTGTGGTCGGAATCTCGTAGCAGAGGGTGTCCCCCGCGGTGACCAGTCTGCTGAAGTGCATCTCGAGCAACTCGCCGACGTCCTCGCGGTCGACCCCCACGAGCTCGAGGAACCGGGCGGCCACCGCAGCGCCGCGTTCGGGACCGTACACGGACGTGGCCGGGGCACTTTGCACGATCGCTCGATGGAAGAGCCCCTCGGCCTTGGGCGAGGTCATCAGAGTGGTGACCGACGCGCCCCCGGAGGACTCGCCGAAGACGGTGATCTCGTCGGGGTCCCCACCGAAGGCGGAGATGCACTCCCGGACCCAGTGCAGCGCCGCAATCTGGTCGCGCAAGCCAAGATTGGTCTCGAAAACGTGCTCGTCGGTGGAGAAGGACGACAGATCGAGAAAGCCGAATGCGCCGAGACGAAAATTGATCGAGACTACGACCACGTCGCCGTTCTCGCTCAGATGTCGCCCGTCGTACACCTGTTGCGCAGACGAACCGAGCGAATACGCGCCGCCGTGGATCCACACCAGCACCGGACGCAGTTCGCCGTCCGGCCGTGGTGCCCACACGTTGAGCGACAGGCAATCCTCGGAGATCGACAACGACGGATCGATCGGGACCGGGCTGTCGCGGCCCTGCGGTGCCATCGCACCGAAGTGCAGACCGTCGAGCACGCCGTTCCACGGCTGCAGGGGACGCGGTGCTCGAAACCGCAACTGACCCACCGGCGGCGTCGCGTACGGAATACCCCTCCAGGCGACGGTCGGCGATGCATCGCCCGCAACCGGGTAGCCGAGAACGTCGCCGTACGGCGTGCTCACACGCACGGTGGAGTCGGACGTGTCCATCGCACCTCCCTTTGGGTCGTTGCTCAACGTACCAACTCCATCCCCGACGCCGGCCTCCTCGAAACCCCCGCCAGCGCTCCCATCGAACCGAGGAACGAGTCATGAAGAGAATTGGATCCGCCCTGGCGGCGGTCGTCGGAGTGTGCCTGTTGTCTGCCTGCGGTTCGGGCGGCGGAGGTGACGGACCCATGGCGACGGTCATCACCGACCGCCCTCAGCCGATCACCGCGGTTCCGACCACCGACCGTGGCCTGCCGTCGAGCAGTGTGCCTGCCACGCCGTCCTCCACGACACCGTCCTCCACGACACCGTCCAGCACCACGAAGACCACGCCGAGTGCGGCTGCCCAGCAAGCGAACCCGACGCAATACGCGGGCAAGGCTCCGGGCTGGTACTACTTCACGAGCCCCAGCGGCAAGTTCGAGTGCGGTATAGCCGTACAAGAGACGTCGATCGCCGGTTGCCACGGCTCGCTGCCCGACTCGGCCCCCGAGGTGACCGACAGTGCATCCTCCGACCGGGTGAAACCCAATTCCGTGCAGATCATCGCCGGCTCCCCCGCGAAGTTCGAGAGCCTGGGCGATCCCAAGTTCCACCGATTCGACGGACCCGCGGCGGCACTCCCGTACGGCGAAGAACTCACCGTGGCGGGTAGTGGATCCACCAACGGGCTTCGATGCAGCGTCGACGAGCAGACCGGAGTCACCTGCACCGATCAGGTCGGCCACGGTTTCACCGTCTCGGACGACGATTTCGACCTTCGCTGACGGCGTCGTTCGCGCGGCGAAAGACCAGGCGTAATGTCCCAGGACGGTACGACAATCCCTGCCGTACGGTCTCCCCAGCGGCCGGCGCCCGCGCGCGGCCAGAAGGTGCATCACACATGAATCAGACCTCGGACCGTCACACAGCGAAGGTCATCGGCGTCAGCGTCGCCGCCGCTGTAGGCGGCTTCCTGTTCGGCTTCGACAGTTCGGTCATCAACGGAGCTGTCGATTCGATCGAAGACCACTTCTCTCTCGGCTCGTTCACCACCGGCTTCGTGGTTGCGATCGCCCTGATCGGCTGCGCGATCGGTGCCTGGTTCGCCGGTAGCCTCGCCGATCGCTGGGGCCGCAAGAAGGTGATGCTGCTCGGCTCGGCCCTGTTCGTCATTTCCTCGGTCGGCTCCGGGCTCGCGTTCAGCGTTCCCGATCTCATGCTCTGGCGTGTGCTCGGCGGTCTCGGCATCGGCATCGCGTCGGTCATCGCACCGGCCTACATCGCCGAAATCGCGCCCGCCAAGTGGCGTGGCGCGCTGGCCTCGCTGCAGCAATTGGCGATCACCATCGGTATCTTCGCGGCCCTGCTGTCCGACGCCCTTCTCGCAGGTGCGGCCGACGGAGCCTCCAACGACCTGTGGTTCGGTGTCGAAGCGTGGCGCTGGATGTTCCTCGTCGGTGTGGTCCCCGCTCTGGTCTACGGAATCCTGGCCACCCTGATCCCGGAGTCACCCCGCTACCTGGTGGGTCAGCATCTGGACGAGGAAGCCGCCGCGGTTCTGGCGAACATCACCGGCGAGCTGCATCCCGACGAGCGAGTGCACGAGATCAGGCTGACGCTGCGCAAGGAGGCCCGATCGTCGTTCGCCGACATCCGTGGCCCCAAGTTCGGTCTGCAGCCGATCGTCTGGGTGGGCATCACGATGGCCGTCCTGCAGCAGCTGGTCGGCATCAATGCGATCTTCTACTACTCGACGACGCTGTGGCGGTCGGTCGGGTTCACCGAGGACCAGTCTTTCACCACCTCGGTCATCACCGCGGTCATCAACGTGGCCATGACGTTCGTGGCGATTCTGTTCGTCGATCGCATCGGCAGGCGCAAGCTGCTGATGGCGGGGTCCATCGGAATGTTCGTCGGACTCGTCATGGCGTCCGTCGCCTTCTCGCAGGCGACCGGCAGCGGCGACGAGGTCAGTCTGCCGTCGCCGTGGGGTGCGATCGCGTTGGTCGGGGCGAATCTGTTCGTCATCTTCTTCGCATCGACCTGGGGACCGATCATGTGGGTCATGCTCGGCGAGATGTTCCCCAACCGGATGCGCGCCATGGCTCTCGGTATCGGCACGGCTGCGAACTGGATCGCCAACTTCGCTGTCACGCTTGCTTTCCCACCACTGACGTCGTCCGTCGGACTGTGGGTCATCTACGCCGGCTTCGCGCTCTTCGCTGCGCTGTCGTTCCTCTTCGTCAAGTCCAACATCCGCGAGACCAAGGGCATGGAGCTCGAGGACATGCTGGGCTAGATGTAATGAGCAGGGACGTTGTGGACGGCGTGGCAGCGACAGATAGGTGAGGACCTCCGGTATCGGTGTGGTTACCACAACTGCACCGACAACCGAGAGG
>NZ_NOYS01000046.1:0-90827 GCF_002258475.1 Rhodococcus sp. 06-1460-1B | reverse complement strand
CGGTCGATAACCCTTCGCCACCAACACATTGTCCCGCACCACCGACAATGGGGTGCCTCGACACTCGAGACACCCCACCATCAAAATGCAACAGCCCCCAGAAGGAACCTAACCGCACCACTGCCGGAGGCACCGATGCCCAACAACGAGTTCGGAGACTTCCAGACTCCGATCGAGTTGGCGCGCGCCTTGGTCAACGCCCTGCCTCGTCGCGACTGGACCCGCGTCCTCGAACCCACCTGCGGTGTCGGGAACTTCCTGTCGGTGATAGCCCGGACTCATCCTGAAACAGAGCGCGTCGGGATCGAGGTGCAGCCCGAGTATGCCTCGTCAGCAGCACAATTCGGCAGGATCATCAGAGCGTCGATCTTCGACTTCGATCTGGCCCGAGATATCGAGTGGAGTTCGGGGGCCGGCGCGACCCTCGTGATCGGCAACCCACCGTGGGTCACCAACTCGCAACTGTCGGTGCTCGATGCCGCCAATCGACCCGCACGCACGAACACGAAGAACGCTCGCGGCATCGACGCGATCACCGGCAGCTCGAATTTCGATATCGCAGAATACATCTGGATCAAACTTCTCACCGAGTTCAGCGATAGACCGGTGACCATTGCGATGATCTGCAAGACCCAGGTCGCGCGCAATGTTCTGCTGCACAGCGCGCAGCAGCAGCTTCCGGTGACCGGTTCGAGTCTACGAATGATCGATGCGAAGAAGTGGTTCGACGCGGGGGTCGATGCCTGCTGGTTCACCGTGGAACTCGGGCCGGGCAAGGCCGACTACACCGCGCAGACATATCCGCGCATCGATGCGTCACAACCGGACAACAGAATCGGAGTCGTCGACGGCCAACTGGTCGCGAACGTCGATGCATATCAGCGCAGCAAGCACTTCGACGGCACAAGCCCTCTGGTGTGGCGGCAAGGCATCAAGCACGACGCCACCGCGGTGATGGAGTTGGCCGAGAATGGCGGCCCGCGAACCAAACTGGGAACCGGCGTGGACATCGAAGCCGACTACCTGTTCCCACTCTTCAAGTGCACCGATGTCTACCGCGACAAGCTGGACTCGGTGTCCAGGTGGATGATCGTGCCGCAGTCGCATACCGGTGACGACACCGAGCAGTTGGCGCACACCGCACCGAAGTTGTGGGCATACCTCAACGCCAACGCCGCGGCGCTCGACGGGCGGAAGTCGTCGATCTATCGCAACAGAGCCCGGTTCTGCATCTTCGGTGTAGGCCCGTACACGTTCGCGCCGTACAAAATTGCGATTTCCGGGTTCCACAAGATCCCACAATTCAGGATGGTCGGTCCCTACGACGGCAAACCAGCGGTGTTCGACGATGCCACCTATCTGCTCCCTTTCGAGGACCCCGCAGCCTGCTCCGTCGCCCACGCGTTACTGACCGGGCCCGAAGCAACCGATCTCATTGCGGCCCTGGCATTCTGGGACAGCAAGCGGCCCGTGACGAAGAAGCTCTTGCAACGCATCGATCTCGCGGTGATCGCCCGGGGGACCGACCCCGTCGTACTGAGTGAGCGTTCCGCAGCGGCGGCAGCTGCGCACGGTCTAGTGTTCGAGGCAGCATCGCTCACTCACGCGGTGGATCTCGCGAGAGGCAAAAAGCTGTGACTGTCGATCCTCCTCAACGACAACCCGTTCCAGAGCTGGTCCTCTTTTTCATCGGCGGTGGCATGTTCGTGGTGGCTACCGTGGCGAAGTGGAGCGCGTTGATCTTCGTGTCTATCTTCCTCTGCGTATTTGCCGGTTTCGCAGCCCTCATTTCGACATGGCTGGCCCGTCAGAGTCGGCGCATCATCGCACTGCTCACCATCCTCGGATTCGTCCTGACAGGTATCGGTGTCGCCTACATGGTCAGGGACGCCTCGGAACCCGTCATCTTTTCTCCCGGGCTCGTCCTCTACCCCGGAGGCATCATCGCACTGTCCGGCATCATCAACCTGCTGTCAGGCCTCATACAGAAGTCGCGCCGACGCAGTGGAGACGTCACAGATCGGTCTTGATCGTTTCGGTCAATCGGTCGAGGTAGTCGGCGTTGCGTTTGTAGTGCACCCAGGGCCCGATTTTGGTGCTCGTCACCAGGTGGGCGCGTTGTAGCACCGCCATGTACTGCGAGGCAGTCGACTGCGAGACGCCCGCTCTGGATTGAATATGCTTGAGGCACACCCCTACCTGTTCGGCCGGTTCGAGCTGCGGCGGAAAGTCGCTCGGGTCCTTGAGCCATTGCATGATCGCCAATCGCGCCGGGTTGCTGAGAGCACCGAACACTGCCGCAAGCTCCGCAGCGTTCAGTTCGTCTGCCACCCTCGAAGCGTACTCCAATATCGCAATATCGCGATCTGTGGTCTACTTACTCGGACATCGCAATATCGCGATATTTAGATAAGGAGAAGCCGATGAAGACAGCAGTAGTCGTGGGGGCCAACGGCGTGATCGGCGGAAATCTGGTCGAACACCTGCAGCGGACCGGGGCTTGGAACATCATCGGCCTGTCCCGCCGCGGCGGTATCGACAGCGAACGCGTCCAGCACATTGCGGTGGACCTGCTCGACGGCGACGAGACTCGATGCCGACTCTCGCACCTGACAGACGTCACGCACATCTTCTACGCCGCGTACCAGGAACGCCCCACCTGGGCCGATCTGGTGCCTCCCAATCTGGCGATGCTCGTCAACGTGGTCACCGTGATCGAGGACAGTTCTCCGAATCTGGAGCACATCAGCCTGATGCAGGGCTACAAGGTCTACGGTGCGCATCTCGGACCGTTCAAAACTCCTGCGCGCGAATCCGATCCACCACACATGCCGCCCGAGTTCAACGTCGACCAACAGCAGTTCCTCGAAAGCCATCAGGTCGGAAAGAGGTGGTCCTGGTCGGCGATCCGGCCATCGGTGGTGTGCGGTGTAGCGCTGGGCAATCCGATGAATCTGGCCACCGTCATCGCTGTCTACGCCACCATGTGCAAGAAGCTGGGCGTACCCATGCGATTCCCGGGCAAACCTGGTGCTTTCGGATCTCTGCTGGAAATGACCGACGCATCGTTGCTCGCCGAAGCGACCGTCTGGGCCGCAACCACTCCCGCGTGCGCGAATCAGGCGTTCAACATCACCAACGGAGACCTGTTCCGCTGGAACGACATGTGGCCGCGCATCGCGGACATCTTTGGCTTGGACACTGCAACCCCACTGCCCATGTCACTGGCCGACGTCATGGCCGACAAAGAGCCACTGTGGAATTCGATCGTTGCCGAACACGAGCTGAAGCCCACTCCCTACCGCGATGTGTCGTCCTGGGCGTTCGGTGACTTCGTGTTCTCCTGGGACTACGACGTCATATCCGACGGCTCCAAGGCCCGCCGTATGGGTTTTCATCGTTTCGTGGACACCGAGGCGATGTTCGCCGGCATCGTCACAGATCTCCGGCGGCAACGAATCATTCCCTGAGCGAATCGGGCTCGGTGGTTCCGCACCCGGGAGCTGTGGAGGCATAGGCTTTTCGACGCACGCCCCCGACAAGGAGATCGCCATGTCAGTGAAGTCCGAATCGACGTCCACTCGGCACGTGATGCCCAAGAAGCAACTACTCGCAGTCAGTATCGGCAATGCCGTCGAGTGGTACGACTGGACGGTCTACGCGACATTCTCGATCTACTTCGCCACCCAGATCTTCTCCGGTGACAACCCGGCTGTGGCTCTGTTGAGCACCTTGGCGACGTACTCGGTGGCGTTCTTCTTCAGGCCGCTCGGGGGCTTGCTGATCGGACGTTTTTCCGATCTCAGAGGGCGACGTCAGGCAATGATCCTGACGATCGCGATGATGTCGGGTGGGTCGTTCGCGATCGCGGTCCTCCCCACGTTTTCCGTAGCAGGGTGGATCGCTCCGATTCTGCTGTTGCTGGCCCGGATCGTCCAGGGCATGTCGATGGGCGGTGAAGTCTCCAACGCGTCGGCCTACCTCGCCGAGATCGCCCCGAACGACAGGCGGGGCCGATACTCGTCCTTCTATTACATCTCCACCGGCACGGCCATTCTCCTTGCCTCACTACTGGGCGCGTATCTGACCTTCGTGCTCGACGACGACCAACTGAGCTCGTGGGGCTGGCGCGTACCGTTCGTCATCGGCGGGCTGCTCGGAGTAGTGGGACTCTGGATGCGACGCGGCATGGCCGAAGCCGACAACCAGGAACGCAACGCAGTGAAGGCGAAGGCCGTGCGAAACCCGTTGTGGATGACCATGAAGCACCATCCTCGTGCCGTCCTGCAAGTCGTGGGATTCGTTCTCCTCGCCACTCTCGCCTACTACACGTTCTTCTCCGCGATGACGCCCTACGCCGTCAAGCAGCGCGGAGCGGAGGCCAACGACGTGTTCGTGGCCTTGTCGATTGCGACAGCGATGTTCGTCGCGTTGCAGTACCCCATGGGTGCTCTCGCGGACCGCATCGGCCGCAAGCCGCAATTGCTCACCTACGCTGCACTGTTCGCGATTCTGATCATCCCGCTCTCCAAGCTGATCGGGCCGTCGTTCGTCAAACTGCTGATCGTCTTCTGCGTCGGCCTGCTGCTGTTCGCGATGTGCTCGGCCATCATTCCTGCCGTTCTGGCCGAAGCCTACCCGGCAGAGCTTCGAGGTGTAGGTATCGGGGCCTGGTACAACCTCACGGTTGCGTTGTTCGGTGGCACCGCTCCGCTACTGGTCAATGCCTTGTCCGACGCAGGCCACGCCGACTGGTTCTTCTACTATCTCGCTGCAGCAGCTGTGATCTCGTTCTTGACGATGGTGTGGATGCCGGAGAAGCGTGGCCAGGACCTGGACTGATTCTCGGCGACACTACGATCGGATGGCACACCGCCCGAGGCCGTAGGAGAGTCAATGCACCCGTTCGACGCAGCAGTCGCACTCGAGAGTGTCGGCGAGGGCACGTACGCCGGACGTACGTCGCCGTCGTACAACAACATGGTCGGCCCGTTCGGAGGAATCACTGCTGCATCGTTCGTCCGGGCCATCGAGCTCCATCCCGCCTGCCAGGGAACACCGGTCTCGTTGACGGTGAACTTCGCCGGTCCTGTCGCCGAGGGTGATTTCGATATCTCGGCTCGCCCTGTGCGGACCAACCGAAGCAACCAGCACTGGTATCTCGAACTGACTCAGAACGGTGCGGTGGCGACGACCGCGACCGCGGTGTTCGGTTCGCGTCGTGAGACCTGGGACAACGTCGAGGCGACGGTCCCTGACGTTCCCTCCCCCGCCGACACGAAGCAGGGCGGTCTTCCCGACGCCATCGCGTGGGCACAGAACTACGAGATGCGTTTCGTGCACGGCGCACTGAGCGATCAGGAGTCCACTGACTCGATCGAAACTCTGTGGATCCGCGATACACCACCGCGGCCGATGGACTTCGCGGCCCTGACCTCGCTCAGCGATGTGTTCTATCCGCGGATCTTCCAGCGGCTCGGCAAGTATGTTCCGGCTGGGACGATCTCGTTGACTACCCATTACTTCGCTACGCCCGAGGATCTCGAGCAGCATTCCGACGGATACGTCCTCGGCACCGCGCGGGCACGCCGATTTCACCAGGGCTACTTCGACCAGACTGCCGAATTGTGGACCGAGGGCGGGATTTTGCTGGCCAGCAGTCACCAGATGGTCTACTACAAGGTGTGACTCACCGACGACTGTTCGAGCAGTCGTCGTACCGCGCCCCTGGCACCGTTGTCCTGCAGCGAACGCTTGGCTCGCTGGTACGCACCTCGTAGTCGCGGGCTAACCGAGAGGTCCCCGAACACTGCGCGATTGGTCAGGAATGCTCCGGGATTGTCGTGGTCTTCCCACGACAGTCGCTGCAGACGCTCCGCATCGACGTCGATCATGGGCACGTCTCCACGCTCGTACACCCCACACCATCCGGCGAGTATCAACGCGCAATGATCGACGGTCCGATCGTGCGCCAACCGATCTCGCAGTACCGGCAGCACGAACTTGGGAATCCGCGCGGAGGCGTCGACGATCTGACGTTCGAGGGTGTCTCGAACGGCCAGGCTCGAAAATCGTTGCAGCAGTTGCTCGATGTAGGCATCCAGGTCGATCCCCGGTACCGGCGCGAGCGTCGGGGCAGCCTCCGCACGCATGTACGACGCGACGAATTCGCGCATGTCCGGATCCGCCATCACCTCGTGGACGTGGGTGTACCCGGCGAGAATGCCGAGGTAGCTCATGGCCTGGTGGGATCCATTGAGCAGCCGAAGTTTCATGTGCTCGTACGGTGCGACATCGGAGACGAGTTGCACTCCTACTTCGTCGAACGGTGGCCGCCCGAACGAGAAGGTGTCTTCGAGTACCCACTGCGAGAACGATTCCGACTGGACGGGCCAGCGGTCGTCGATGCCGAAGTCACGTCGAGCATCCTCGATGACGGTCGACGTCGTTGCCGGCGTGATGCGATCGACCATCGAATTGGGGAACGCGGTCGTGGCATCGATCCAGTCGGCCAAGTCGCTGTCGTGGTGGCGCGCGAAGGACGTCAGCGCGGTGCGAGTGACCGCTCCGTTGTGGACGATGTTGTCGCACGACATCACGGTGAACGGCGGGACTCCATGGAATCGACGGGTGGCGAGAGCCACGGTCAGAAAACCGAAGACGCTCTTCGGTATGGAGAGATCCTCGAGATCCGCCAGCACCGACGGGTCGGTGGGCTCGAACGCTCCCGTCAGATCGTCGACGCCGTAACCGCCTTCGGTGATGGTCAGGGACACGATCATCGTGGACGGTGAACTGAGCACATCGATGACGGCCTGCGGATCGTCGGGTGCGAAAACGAAATCGGCGACAGAGCCGACGATTCGGGCGTCACGTATGCCGTCGGGGTCGACGGTCACGAGTGTGTAGAGGTAGTCCTGGGCGTCGAGGACCTCTCCGATTCTCTTGTCCTGGGGCAGTACTCCCACCCCGCACAGCGCCCAGTCCAGGTGCCCGGCCGCGAGCAATCGGTCGAAGTAGACCGCCTGATGTGCGCGGTGAAACGCACCGACACCGAAATGAACCACACCGCAGTGCAGTTCGTCCGCGTCGTACTCGGGCCTCGCGACGGTCGCCGGTAGGTGTTCCAACGTGGTGCGACGAAGCTCGGTCATGACTTCGGTCCTCGAGTCGGCTGAAGATGAAACGGACGTGGTGAGCGGTGGCGCTCCCGGGCAGGTTCTGCCACCAGGAGCACCACCGCAGTTCAGGGGTGAATCAGCAGGACGACTTGTAGACGTACTGTGCGCCTTCGCCGTCGATGTTGTCGGCGGTGATGACGTGGAAGCCGGTGGAGATGTCGGCGGTGACCGGCTTGTCGTCGATGGCAGCCATGGCCTGCTCGACGCCATCGGTGCCGATGGTGCCGGGCTGCTGAGCGATCAGTGCTTGCACCGTTCCCTCACGAAGCTGCTTGACCTGCGCCGGGCCCGCATCGAAGCCGACGATTTTGACCTGATCCTGCTTGACCGCCTGCCGAACTCCGGTTGCGGTGCCCTCGGCCGCAAAGGTGTTGGCAGCGAAGATGCCGACGATGTCGGGGTCCTTGGCCAGTGCGGCCGAGACCAGACGGGCTGCTTCGGCCGGATCGTTGTGGCTGTACTGCACGCCCAGGTAATCGAAGGCCGAGTTCGCTCCGACGGCTTCCTCGAAGCCTTCCACTCGGGCGTCGGCGGTGGAGACTCCTGGATCGGTGGAGATCACCAGTACCTTGCCGCCTGCCGGGCTGAGCCGCTCGATGGCGCTGAATGCCTCTGCGCCACCGCCCTTGTTGTCGGACGAGATGGAGGAGACCGCGATGGACGGATCTTCGAGAGTGGTGTCGACGAGGACGACCTTGATACCGGCCTTGGAGGCTGCCTCGAGGGGTGCCTGCATGGCGGCGACGTCGGTGGGCGCGATGAGAATGGCCGACGGCCGTGATGCCACAACCGAATCCACGATCGGCTTCTGCAGCGTCGGGTCGAACTTCACCGGCCCCTGGGTGTCGACGGTGACGCCTGCGTCCTTGGCCGCGGCCTCGATTCCGCACTGCATGCTGATGTAGAACTCGTCGCCGCTGACGCCCTGGATGAAGGCGATCTTGCCGCTGCCGCCACCGCTTGCGGAGTCGGACGAACAACCCGCCAGGAACATGGCGGAGACCGAAGCGACACTCAGTGCAACGACGGCGGTGCGTGATGTGATCATGGTCGACTTTCTTGTAAGGGGTTGCGAGTGAGGGAGTTCAGGGCCGGTCCGAAGCTAGGGACTTCGAGACCAGAGTCTCTTGAGGGAGCTGGGCGATTGGCCTCGACTTGCGGCGTCGCGTCGACGTTGGTCGAAGTACACCGCGGCGATGAGAACCGCACCGACGGCGACCTGCTGCCAGAAGGGCTGTACTCCGACGATGACGAAGCCGTTCTGCAGTACGGCCGGGATGAACAATCCGACGACGGTGCCGAACATGGTGCCGATGCCGCCGAAGAGGCTGGTTCCACCGATGACCACTGCCGCAATGACATTGAGGTTGGTCTGGGACTGGCCGGCGATCGCGGTGGTGCCGTACTGGGACAGCGACAGTATGCCCGCCAATCCGGCGAGGGTGCCGGAGAGTGCGTAGATCTTGACCAGATGCATGTCCACCTTGATGCCGACGCGGCGAGCGGACTGCTCCTTGGAGCCGACGGCGAAGGTGTAGAGGCCGAACTTGGTGCGGTGCAGAACGATTCCGAAGATGACGACCAGCACCAAGGCGATGCTCGAGATCAACGGGATGGTGGTGGCAGGCAGGTTTCCGTAGCCGATCGTGTCGACGAGAACCGGTGGTACGTCGCGGATGTCGACGCCGCCGGTGATGACCTGCGACAGACCGAGCGCCCCGCCCAGTGTGCCGAGTGTGACGATCAGCGGAGGCACTTTCGCCTTACCGATCAGAAATCCGTTCAGCAGGCCCCAGCACAGGCCGCATCCCAGCGCCACCACGATGCCGACGGCCGCCACTCCCCAGCCGTCGCCGCCGATCGCGGCCATCGTCTTCGCCGACACGACGCCGGAGAAGACGAGCACCGAGCCGACCGAGAGGTCGATGCCGCTGGTGACGATCACGAACGTCATGCCGATCCCGAGGACGGCCAGGATGGAGACGTTCTGGATGATCTGCCGAATGTTGCCCCATTCGGGGAAGCTGCCGGGGGCCATGATCGAGAACACCAGGCAGATCGCGGCCAGCACCAGCACGATCTGAAAGACCTGGACTCGCGCCAGTTTTCCGAGCGATTCGACGAGATCGAACGTGTGCCGTGACGGCCTGTCACCGGGAGGCAACGGCTCGAGCGATGGGGAGATGGTCTGGTTGCTCATCGTGTTGCTCCGGTGGTTGCGCCGGTCATCGCACCGACGAGTTCTTCCATGGTCGTGTTCTTGGCGTCGAGGGTGGCCACGCGCTTGCCCATCCGCAGCACCTGGACCCGGTCCGCTACCTCCATCACGTGGGGCATGGAGTGGCTGATGAACACCACGGCCACTCCCCTGTCCGCGACCCGGCGGATGGTGTCGAGAACGTTGCGCGTCTGCACCACACCGAGGGCGGCGGTCGGTTCGTCGAGAAAGACGACGCCCTTGGCCCAGGCGACGGCACGCGCGATGGCGATGGCCTGTTGCTGGCCGCCGGACATCGATCCCACCGGGACGGTGAGGCTGCGGACGGTGGCACCGAGTTCGTCGAGCGCATCCTGTGATTGCTTGCGCATCGTGGAGACGTCGAGGAAACCGAGACGGCCGAGCGGCCCCTTGGCCGGCAGTTCGCGTCCGAGAAACATGTTCTGTTGCGCGTTGAGATGCGGAGCGAGCGCGAGATCCTGGAACACCGTCTCGATTCCGAGCTCTGCCGCCACCGTCGGACTGTCGAGATCGACTGCTGTGCCGTCGAACAGGATCTCTCCGGTGTCGACGGCCAGGCTGCCCGAAAGAGCCTTGACCATCGTGGACTTGCCTGCGCCGTTGTCGCCGATGAGGGCGACGACCTCACCCGGGTAGATGTCGAAGTCTGCGTCGTCGAGGGCGCGCACGTTTCCGAAGCTCCTCGACAATCCCCTCGCTTCGAGGATCGGTGTCGCAGCAGGTGCAACGGTGGCCATGGGTACTCCTCGGTCGAATGGAAACGTTCGGGTGTGGGACAGGACGCCCCCGCCGACGCCGGTGCAGCACGGTTCGAGAACTGGGCCTGCGCGGCATGTCGAGCTCCCTGCGGGGCTCGCTGTGTTAACGAGTGTGACCCACACAACTCGCATTGTCACGTGTTTCGCGAAAATTCATGTCACCGGTGACATGGGCTGCCGGCCCGGCAGTCATTCCGCCGCAGTACGAGGCCGATATCCGACCACGGAGTACCGTCTCTGAACTGGACAAATGGACGATCTACACCGTTTTCGCGACGGGAACGACGCGCTGCGGTACCGTCCATGACACCGATGACATACGCGTCCACTCCGGGACGGATGACACCGATGACATGACCACTCGGAACAGTGAAGGTAGACCCCATGGCGAAGTTCGACGGCCGCAAGATCTTGGTGACAGGTGCCAGCGGAGGCATCGGCTCAGCAACTGTTCGGCGTTTGGTGGCCGACGGTGCCGACGTCGTCGCGGCGGGCCAATCCGTGGACGCGCTGGACAAGCTGGCCGACGAGACCGGGGCAACGCCCCTGGCGTTCGATCTGACGTCCGAGGACAGTGTTCGCGACGCCGTCGCGGGCCTCGAGCTGTACGGCGTCGTCAACTGCGCCGGATTCGGCGGCGAGATCGCCACGCCTCAGGACACCGACATCTCGATCTTCGACAAGGTCATCGCCATCAATGCACGCGGCGCACTGTTGGTCATCAAGTACACCGTCCCCGCCATGATCGCCGCGGGCACCGGAGCGATCGTCAACGTCTCGAGCCAGGCGAGCCTCGTCGCTCTGACCGGACACATCTCTTACGGATCCTCGAAAGCGGCCTTGGACAACATCACTCGGGTCTCCGCACTCGAACTCGGCCGCGACGGCATCCGCGTCAACGGTGTGAACCCGACGGTCGTCATGACAGAGATGTCTGCGTTCTACTGGGGTCGCCCGGAGATCGAGGAGCCGTTCCTGGCGCAGATGCCGCTGGGACGCTGGGCCACCGAAGACGAAATTGCCGCGCCGATTGCCTTCTTGCTGAGCGATGATGCTTCCATGGTGACCGGAGTGTCGTTGCCGGTGGACGGCGGCTACACCAGTCGCTGACGGGACGAGGACGAGCAGACGGGGTAGATCATGACCACCATGCAAGACGTCGCGGCGCTGGCCAAGGTCAGTGCCAAGACCGTCTCACGGGTGTACAACAACGACCCGCACGTCGATCCCGATACTCGTGCCCGCGTTGCCGAAGCACTCGAGTCGCTCAACTATGTGCCGAACACGATGGCGACCTCCTTTCGAAACGGCCAGACGGCGGCCATCGGTGTCGCCGTACCGGACATCGACGACCCCTTCTTCTCCTCCATCGCACGCGCAGTGGAGGAACGGGCCCGCCAGGACGACATGGCAGTTCTCGTCACCAGCCTCGGTCACGACGGAGATCAGGAACAGGCTCTGGTGGAGTCGCTGCTGCGTAGACAGTTGAGCGGCTTGATCATCGCGCCGACGGGTGCGGACCACGCATATCTGGAGCGCTGGATCGACAAGACTCCGACGGTGTTCGTCGACCGCGCACCCGACGGCCTCAAAGCCGACAGCTTCGTCGACGACGATCACGGCGGGGCGGTGTTGGCCACCGATCATCTTCTCGATCTGGGCCATACCCGCATCGCCGTGATCGGCGACAGTGCCGGGATCCCGACCAGCCGCAATCGCTTGGCCGGTTATCGAGAGTCGTTGCAGGCCCGGGGAATCGAGTTCGACGAGGCTCTCGTCGCTTTGGGGGTGCTGGACCGCGAGGACGCCCGTGTGGCACTGACCGACCTGACCGCACTCGACAGTCCCCCTACTGCACTGTTCCTGTCGAACGCGCGAGTGGCAATGGCCTGCGTACCTGTTCTACAGCAGATGAATTTGCTGCATCTGGCGTTCGTCGGATTCGGCGACTTTCCCCTCGCCGATGCAGTGATGCCACCGGTGACGGTGATCGATCAGAACCCGGCTCGACTCGGCCATCTGGCCATCGAACGACTGTTGGGTCGAATCGAAAATCCCGGGCGCCGTTACAAACGACGCAACATCCTGGGTGTCGAGTTGATCGAGCGCGAATCCTGTACTCCTGGAACCACTCACACCATCAGCTGAGCCCGAGTTCTCGGGCGACGAGATCGGCTTGCTGCGCGGTCGTCAGTTCGGCGTCGACGCGCAAGTGCGGGATGCTCGGCGTCCGAGCCGGCGGATCCACCGGCCGATGAGCATCGCGATACGCGCCACGAGCGGCCCGGCGTCGCGCCAGGAGCTCCGGCGATCCGTCGACGTGGATCACCTTCGTTGCAGCAGGGGACAATTCGTTCATCAACAGCGTCCATTCTGGCGCGCCCGTCAATTCGCGGGTGAAGGGCGCAACGAGGACGGGCCGCTGACCGAGCTGTACGAGATCCCGGGCAGCGGCGCGCACCACGGCGTAGCGCCCGGCGCGAATCCGCTCCGAATGTGGTCCGGCACTGTTCCAGTGCGGGCCTTCGATCATCGAATCCAGTTCGTCCAGTAGCGGATTGGTGAGGGTGTCCAGGTCGAGCAGGGCCGTACCGAGACGGCGCGCCAGCTCTCTACCCAGCGTCGTTTTGCCACTGCCCGCCGCGCCGGCAACCACCAGGACCGGTAGAGATTCCCGTTCGATTCCGAGGACGTCTTGACAGACATGAGGCATAGCGGGAATCATACAAGACAACGTTGTCTCGCATACGTGCTACAGCGACACACTTCCTCCGATCGAGAGTTCACGTGACCGAGCGCGCCAGCATCAAAGACGTCGCCGCCTTGGCGGGCGTCAGCTTCAAGACCGTCTCACGCGTCGTCAACGGCGTGGATACGGTCCTGCCGGAGCTACGCGAGCGGGTCGAGGCTGCGGTGCAGACACTGAACTACGTTCCGAACTCCGCCGCCAGGTCGCTGAAATCGGGGTCGGGCAACACCATCGGGATCGTCGTCGACTCCATCGACGACGTCTTCTTCGCATCACTGGTCAGTGCCGTCGAAGATCGCGCACTCGAACACGGGCTCGCCGTCATCGTCGGCAGCACCGGCTTCGATGCCCAGCGCGAACGGGATCAGCTGGCCCTCCTGGCCGGACAACACGTGCGGGGCATCATCCTCGCGCCGGTCGGCGACCACAGTGACTTCCTCGTACCTCGGCGTCGCACACTGCCCACCGTTACCATCGACCGCTCGATCGCCGGTTTCGATTCTGTCATCGTGGACGATTACGGTGCCGCCAAGCGAGCCGTCGAGAAGTTGGTGGCAAGCGGGCACACGCGAATTGCTCTGCTCGGCTTCGACGATCGCCTGCAGACTGCGCAGTTGCGCAGGCAGGCGTATCTCGACGTTCTCGCCGATCTCGGCCAAGAGCCGGAGTCCGCGCTCGCCCCTCCGGTATCCCACGCCGCAGATTCGGTGCGGCCTGTAGTGAAGACGTTACTGGCGCAGCGCAATCCACCGACTGCGTTCTTCGTCGCCAACGCACGACACGCGACCGCCGTGGTGTCGGTTCTGCACGAGATCGGTCGCACCGACGTAGCCATGGTGTCGTTCGGCAATTTCTCGCTCGCCGATGCCGTCAGCCCGTCGGTGACCTGTATCGACCAAGACCCGTATCGCATCGGCACCCTCGCATTCGACCGCCTGGTGCAGCGGTTCGACGATCCCTATCTCGAACCCGAGCAGCAGATAGCGCCGACCACTCTGGTGGAACGACTTTCACATGCACTCCCCCTACCCGTAGAGAAATGAGAACTACTCCGTGAACCCCAGACTTGTTGCGGGACTGGACCTCGGGAGCACCGGCGTCAAAGTACTCGTCACCGACGATGCAGGCACCGAGCTGCTCATCGAGCAGAGTCCCACACCGTGGCGGCACGGACCGGGCGGAACCACCGACCTGGCCGCCGAGGATCTGTTGTCCACCATCGGGCAGCTACTCGATGCGGTCGCTCGCCGGCTGCCCGAGGCAACCGGTGACCCGGCCGCCCGCATCGACGCCATCGCGGTGTCCGGAATGGGTGAGACGGGCTTTCTTCTCGATGAAGACAACGTTGTCCGGGCACCGGCCTTCGCGTGGTTCGACCCGCGTGGTCAGCAGCAGGTCGACAACCTGCCGGCCGAATTGCGCGACCAGTTCGCCGGCAAGACCGGACTTCCCGTCGGCGTTCAGGTCTCCGTCGTCAAGATTGCGCATCTTCGTGACAACGGACTGAGCCTGACCGGGCTGCGATGGTTCAACCTGCCGGAGTTCGTCGTACTGTCCCTCGGTGGTCGTGCCGTGGCCGATTATTCACTGAGTTCGCGCACCGGACTACTCGATCAGGACAGCGGCGAGCCGTGGTCGGAGATGTTGGCGCACCTGGGTGTCGGAACCGACTTCATGCCGCCACTGGTCGACGCCGGAACCGATCTCGGAACTGCCGACGCACCAACACTTCCCGAGTCCATCGCCGGCGCTCGTCTGACTGTGGCCGGTCACGATCATCTCGTGTCCGCGGTGTCCGGCGGAGCGATCCCGCACGACCGTTACCACGTGTCGATGGGCACTGCCGAGGTGCTGCTGCGGGTACTCGACACTCCGTTGACCACCGACGCACGGAGCAGGCTGGCCGAACACCTCATCAACTCGGTGCGCCACGTGGTTCCGGGGCAACATGTGCTCGTCGCGGGAGTGAAGACCGGCTTGCTGATGCGACGGGCGTTGCAGCTGTGCGACATCAGCGATCGTGCCGGTCGCGACCTACTGGACCAGCGAGTGTGCGCACTGCCTGCAGGCGGACCGTTCACCGACGGCGGTATCGACATCACTGGTGCCCGCAACGACGACGGCGTTCTGTCCATCACGGTCCGTACAGACGGGATCGATTCGGCCGAGCTGTTCCGTTCGATTCTGTTGCACGGCAACAACGAAGTGGCTCGCCTCATCGACGCACTCGACGCCGAGGTGCCGCCCGCCAGGACGACATTGCTCACCGGCGGCTGGGCCGGCATGGCCAGCGTACGAGATGCCCGGGCTCAGGTGCTGCCCGATGTCTCGGTCTCGACCAGATCCCAGGACACTGCCTACGGCGCAGCACTGTTCGCGGCCCGACTACTGACGCTCATAGAAATCTGAGCCCACATTTCTGCAGCGAGACAACGTTGTCTCTGCTGCTCTCGACCCCAACACCCCACCAGGAGAAGAAGATGAACGAACTCACCACCCTCGAACGTCGCGGAATGGCTGCTATCTCCACCGAAGGCGGCAACATGCTCATCGTCGCCGGTGATCAGCGCAACGGCATGAAGGCCGTCATGAAGGACGCCGTCGACGGGCCGGGCTCGATCACCGTCGAGCAGCTCGCCGAGGCCAAGGCCGATCTGGTTCGCTACCTCGGCAACCACGCGCCGGCGATCCTGCTGGACCCGGAGGTGGCACTGCCGAAGATCGTCGACGACGGTGTGCTCTCGCGGGGCACCGCTTTGGTGGTCGGCATGGATGCGTCGGGCTTCGAGGAGACCGACGGTCTGCGCTACACCCGTTTCGTCGACGGCGTGACCCCGCGCGTCGTGCGTGACCTCGGCGGCGACGTCGCCAAGATGCTGTTCTACATGCGCCCCGAGCAGCAGGGCGTCGATTCCCGTGTCGCCGAGGAGATCCGCGACCTCGTCAAGGCATGCTCCGCCGAGGGTCTGCTCCTCATCGTCGAGATCTTGACCTACCAGCTCGAGGGTGAGTCGGACGAGGACTACAAGGCCGGCTTCGGCAAGATCATTGCCGACTCCACGCGCATTTCGGTCGAGTGCGGTGCCAAGGTACTCAAGCTCCCCTACCCCGGTTCCGCCGAGGCCTGTGCTGCCGTCACCGAAGCAGCACAGGGTGTTCCGTGGGCCGTGCTGTCGGCGGGCGTCGATCACGAGACGTTCATCGAGCAGGTCCGCATCGCCGTCGCCAACGGTGCACGTGGAGCGATGGCAGGCCGGTCACTGTGGAAGGACAGCATGGCTGTCTCTGCCGAGACCCGCGAGGATCTGCTCACCAACCGCGCACTCCCCCGGCTGCGTGAGCTGAACGCGGCCGTCGACGCCTGATCGGCGTTTTTCGACCGAGCCCGTGGGCGAACACGGGCTCGGTCGACGCCGTCTGGGTAGCGTGAACCCATGACGGAAGACTCGAACCACATCGATATCGTTGCCGCGCCCGGAGTGTTCGCCGATCTGCAGACCGCACAGGAGCTGGTCGCACGGGCCCTGTCCGCCCGCGGTCTGTCGGGCGGAATTGTCGACACTGCAACCGGTTCCGGTGAGGTTGTCGTCGTTCCCGGCGATGGAGCGCAGGTCGATACGTCGTTGTACAGCAGCGTCGTTCGCGTCGACTTCGGTCAGTGCGCACCGGATCGGTCCGAAAATATTCGCGCCCACATCCGGGGCCGCGGTCTCGACGGTCTCCGGTTCGCGATCGACAGTGTGTACTTTCATCGCTTCCACCCCGGCACGATCGTGACGTACGGAGATCACCCCGAGCAACGCGTCGAGTTGCGGGTGCCGGAAGGCGACGGACCCTTTCCCGTCGCCGTGTTGATTCACGGCGGGTACTGGCGCTCGCGGTGGGAGTTCGACCTGATGGATGAGATGGCGGTCGATCTGACCGCACGCGGGTACGCCACCTGGAATGTCGAGTATCGCCGACCCGACGAACACGGGTGGGATGCGACGACCGAAGATGTCGCGGCTGCTCTCGCCGCGCTGGAGACGGCACCCGCCTCGCTGGATCTGTCTCGAATCGTCCTGATGGGCCATTCCGCGGGAGGTCAACTCGCCCTGCGGCTTGCGGCCGATTCTGTCGGCGCACGGGTGACCCCTGCCCTGGCGGTGAGTCTGGCCGGGGTGCTCGACCTGAAAGTCGGCGACGAGCGGTGGCTCGGGGAAGGCGCGGTATCGAACGCAATCGGCGCCCGTTATGCGGAGTCGCGACGCATCTACGAGGAGTCGTCACCGATGTCTCGACTGCCCCTCGGTGTGCCACAGCTGGTGGTGTCCGCAGTGGCCGACGATCCCAATCTCCTCGAGATCAGCCGCGCGTACTACGCCGCCGCATCCGCGACTTCCGATTCCGTTGCTTCGGTCGAAGGACCGGGCGGGCACTTCGCCGTCGTCGATCCCACGTCGGAGATCTGGGTCGACATCGTTGCGGCGGTAGAGGCGGCCCTGATGTAACTCGACCTCAGTCTGTGGTGATCGACAGAATCACCCGCGGCTTGCGGCGTCGAGCAATGATCAATTCGACGAGCATGACGATGCGGTACTCGATGCCGTATTTCTTCTTCAATACCGAAGTCGGTCTCGAGGCGGCGTCTCCGGTGACGATGGTTGCCGAGCCGGTCACCGCCACGGCGTCATCGGGCACCGCTCCGCGCCGACTGCACGGGCGGAGCTCCACGCGATCGGAGTTCCTGATGCGCTTGACCTTGCCGCTCTCCGCGGGAGTGATGACGACCAGGTTGTCGCCGTCTCGGGCGATCCACACCGGCGTCGATACCGGCGCACCGGATCGACGGAAGGTGGTGAGCGAAACGAATGCCTCGTCGCCAAGGGCACGAGCGTCATCCGAAGTAGTGGCCATGAGTACCAAGTTACGCACCCTCCTCGCGTCGAGTCCGTAGTGTGCATGTTGTGACGCGGAGCACAAAGACGTGCAGCCGCGCCGGGACATCGAAAGCGAGATCGTCGTGAAGAGCACCATGCAGGACACCCCACTGTCCATCGGCCAGCTGGTTCGATTCGGGACGTTTATCCACTCCTCGGCCGAGATCACCACGTGGACCGACACCGGACCCACCACGGTGACATTCGGGGAGTTGGGCAGGCGGGCAGCACAATTGGCTCACGGCCTGCGGTCGATAGGGATCGACGACGATCAACGAGTCGCGACGTTCATGTGGAACAACGCCCCGCACATGGAGGCCTACATGGCGATTCCGGCGATGGGCGCAGTGCTGCACACTCTGAACATCCGACTCTTCCCCGAGCAGCTCACGTACATCGTCAATCATGCCGAGGACCAGGTGATCATCGCCGACGCCAGCCTGCTCCCCCTGCTGACGCCGTTGCTGCCGACGTTCGAGACCGTGCGACATCTCGTGGTCGTCGGGGTCGACCCGGCGCAGGTCACTGCACCCGACGGTATCGAGGTGCTCGGCTACGAGGACCTGTTGGCCGGCAAACCGGAGGAGTTCGATTGGCCCGAACTCGACGAACGATCAGCTGCCGCAATGTGTTACACCTCGGGCACCACCGGCGATCCCAAGGGGGTCGTGTACTCGCATCGCTCGATCTACCTGCATTCCATGCAGGCGTGCATGACCGACGCGATGGCAATTGCGCAGTCCGACAAGGTGTTGGCCATCGTGCCGATGTTCCACGCGATGTCGTGGGGGCTCCCGTATGCGGCGCTGATGGTCGGTGCGTCCCTGATCATGCCCGACAGGTTTCTGCAGCCGGCTCCGTTGGCAGAGATGATGTCGACGCTTCGTCCGACGGCGGCGGCTGCTGTCCCGACGATCTGGCAGGCCCTGCTCGCTCATCTGGACGAGCATCCGGCGGATCTGTCGAGTCTGCGTGATGTGGTGGTCGGCGGTGCCGCATGCCCACCGAGTCTGATGAAAGCCTTCCACGAGAAGTACGGCGTACACATCTCGCAGGCATGGGGCATGACCGAGACCTCACCGCTCGGCACCTCCGGTAGGCCCGACGCGGGACTGTCGCCGGAAGACGAGTTCGACTTGCGTTGCACACAAGGCAGATTCGTTGCCGGAGTTCGGGCACGACTCGTCGACGACGCCGGAACGGTGTTGCCGTGGGACGGCAAGACCGTCGGCGAGCTCGAGGTCCGTGGCCCGTGGATCACCGGCAGCTACTACCGCGCTGACGCGGACGACAAGTTCGACGACGGTTGGCTGCGAACCGGTGACGTGGGCACCATCTCCGAGAACGGCTACCTCCGGCTCACCGATCGCTCCAAGGACATCATCAAGTCCGGCGGTGAATGGATCTCCTCGGTGGAACTCGAGAACCAGGTGATGGGACATCCGGCTGTTCGTGAGGCTGCGGTCATCGGTGTGCCCGACCCGAAGTGGGACGAGCGTCCACTGGTCGCTGTCGTCGTCCGCGAGGGTGCGTCGGTGACGGCCGAAGAACTGAAAGAGTTCCTCGACAGCCGCGTCGCGCATTGGCAGTTGCCGGAACGATGGACCTTCATCGACGAGGTCCCGAAAACGAGCGTCGGCAAATACGACAAGAAAAGGCTGCGGAGTTCCCACGCCGACGGGGCGTTGGAGGTCATCGAACTGGTGTAGGACTAACTGCTCCAACCCCAGTTGTAGGGGTTCACCACGATTCGGTACCAGGTATCGGTGTTCTCGACGTTGGTGCACGGCACCACGATGTACGACTGCGACGCCTTCTCGAGTGACAGCGCCTTGTTGCAAAAGTATTGCGCGCCTTCCCCGGACTGCTCGGCGCGATAGACAGGACCGTAATGCCATTCGTCGGCACTGGCGGTCGCAGCCCCCATGGTGGTGCCGGCGGCGAGCGGAAGCGCCAGAAGTCCGGTCAATACTGCAATGCGTCGGCTGGTGCGGTTCATTCGAGGGCCTTTCGTGGCGGCACGTCCTGCACAACGTCGCCGGCCGTGGTCCGGCCACCGACTCGATCCGTTCATTGGTGACGTCGCTCGACGGCCGAGTCGCGTTACCGGTCGACGCGACGCAGCGCGACTACCCATCGACCTCCACGCCGAACCGCACCGCCAATTCTGCCAATCCGTCGTCGTAGCCCTGACCGATCGGCCGGAAGCGCCAGCCACTCCCGCGGCGGTAGATCTCTGCGAGCAGCATCGATCGTTCCGTGGTCGCGGCATCCAGCACCGCTGTCGCGACCGCCGAATCGAGTCCATCGAGCGACACCGATACCGCGCCTAGGTCACCGAATGTGTGGTCACCGTCGATTGCTGCGGCGACGGTGATACGCACGCAATCCTCGGGAACGAGTGAAAGGTCGATCCGCACACCCTGTTCGCTGTCACCATCGATCGACATCGAGACGGCACCGTCCGAGGTGACCGGAGCGTTGTAGAACACGAAATCCTCGTCACTGGCGACCAATTCATCGTCGGACAGCAAGAACGCGACTACATCTACACCGACCCGATCGGAGTCGTCGGCACGCCAGGAACTGTTGACCGTCAGCACTGCCTGATCAGGGTCGAGGTCGACGACGCCACCCCGTGGCACCAACGGAGCGATTCGGGACCGCCGAGCAGGGAGCGGCGCGGGAACTTCGATATTCAGTTCTCGGTCGATCGCTGCCGGTGTCAGCAACGTGAGATCCCGTTCCTTCACTTTCGGCATCCGCGGGTCTCCATCGCCGCCGTCCAAGATCAGGATGTCGGTCACGCCGGCGCTGAGATTCACAGCCGGTGTCGCACCGAGTTGGATCAGGCGCGACCGCATGAGTACCGACTCGGCGTGCGAACCGCCCATGACCAAGACCCTTCTTGTCTGCCAGGGCTTGACGACTGGATCGGGCTGCTGCTCGGCTGGTTTCGGCTGGGTCTGCGGCCGAATACCTTTCGGCGTTCCTGGCTGCACATTCCGGAGCAAGTCGAGCAATTCCGACTCCGAGATGATGCGAAGGCCATGGGCGCGCGCCCTTTCGACTTTTCCGCTTTCCGTTGTGGGATCCGAACACACCACCACACTCGTGAATCGACTGACGGAATTCATCACGTCCAGTCCGGCTTCCGTGAGCTGAGCGGCCAAGCGCAATCGCGGGATTCGCGTGTCGCCGCTGATCACGACTCGCATGCCCTGAACGAGACCGCCGTCCTCGGCAAGTGGACCTGGGTTCTCCCACGCGCAATGTGTGCGGGGAACGGTATCCGGATACAGCGTCAGACGCTCGGTGCACGTGACGACTGGAAGGGGAAGTTCGAGCGACCTGGCCAGCCGAGCGCTGTGGGTGAACACCTGCGCCAGCACTAGGGCATCGTCGTAGGCGTCGTGCGCATTGGACTGCAGCACTTTCCAGTGCGCGGCCAGGGTGGACAGCTTGTGGTTGGGAGTATCGAGTTGTAGTCGCCTCGACAATGCCACGGTGCACAACCGTTGCTTCGTCGGCATGTCGATGCCCGCACGCATCGATTCGAGCTTCAAGAACCCGTGATCGAAACTCGCGTTGTGCGCGACCAAAGTTCGACCATCCAGCAGATCCATGAGTTGCGGAGCGATCATGTCGAACGTCGGCGCACCGGCAAGCCGTTCGGGCGTCAGTTTGTGAATGTGCACCGGGCCAGGATCGCAACCCGGGTTGACCAGAGTCGACAGTTCGCGTCCGACACGTCCGTCCTCGTCGACCGTCAGAGCGGCCACACTGAGCACTCGATCACGGGATGCCTTCAGACCCGAGGTCTCGACATCGACGACGACCCATTTGTCGCTGCCGGTTCTAACCGAATTCTTCACAGGATTACCGCTTTCGACCGCATCGGACAATGAAGGCCACTATGCCGCACGAGATGCTGCACGCGAGTCGACTTCGGGCCAACACCTACGGTTCCTGGCCACCGACGGCCGTTCCACAGCACATTGGCGTACCTCGGACCATCGGTCCGCTTGCCAACGCACGCATAGCGAGCCCTTCTCCTGCGAGACGACGTTTCCACACTTTCTGCCTGCTAGAGCAGGCATAGGGGCTCATTGTCGGCAGAACCTTCGGCTAAGTTCCAACATGCATGCCAGGGCAAGCACAAGGAGCGATGATGGCGGAACCGCGACGACGAGCCCGTAAGCACTCGTGAGAACTGGCCGCAACGTTCGTCGCGCGTCGCCATCAGTTGCGCATGACCCAAGCCGAGTTGGCGTTGCTCGCCGGGGTGGGTCGTTCCACCGTTCAAGCACTCGAAGGAGGAAAGAACACAGTGCAGCTCGACAGCGTGGTCGCGGTCGCGGATGCTCTGGGGTGCGATATCGCACTGCTCACGCGCGCCGGATCGTTTGTGCCACCGCTGGATCCGACATGATTCAAGCACTCGAGCTACGAGAGGTCGATGCAGCCGATGCCTACCAGGGAAGACACCTTCTTCCCGATTTACTGACCCGCTCGGGAAACGACATGGTGTTTCGATACGACAGCACCTACCTCGACGACTCCTCTGCGTCGGATCGTCACCGAGGCCCGAATTGACGGTCTCCCGCATCCCCCAGTCCTGGCACGATGATGCCTTGATCGTTGAGCTCATCGTCGACGGCGGCACACACCACGCGGACGGGGTGTCCTGACTTCTCCAGCGCTGCAAGGCCTTCGGGTGTGACGACGACGCACACGACGACCACGTCGGTTGCTCCACGTGCGACGAGCAAGTCGATCGTCGCGGTCATGGACCCGCCTGTGGCCAACATCGGGTCGAGAACGAACACCGGTGTGCCGGCGAGATCTGCGGGGAGAGACTCGAGGTACGGCACCGGCTGCAGTGTCTTCTCGTCTCGTGCCATGCCGATGAATCCCACACCGGATCGCGGAATGAGCGCACTCGCCTGCTCCACCATGCCCAGCCCTGCCCGGAGAACCGGAACCAGCAGAGGTGGGTTCGCCAACCGCACACCGGTGGTGCGGGCAACCGGGGTGTCGACCTCGAAGGTGTCCACCGGGGCATCACGCAAAGCCTCGTACACCAACGTGTGTGTCAGCTGCCGCAGCGCCGAACGGAAGGTCGCGTTGTCACTGTGGACGTCGCGCATCGTCGTCAAAAGCGCTGTGGTCAAGGGATGGTCGACTACGTGGGTATCCATGGTCGCAGATTATGGGCCCCTCGTCGGCCATCCGTCCACACGGCTCGCGCTCGCTCGAACTGTCCGAAAGCGACCCCTCAGCGTCGGCAACTTTTGCCCACGACGGGGCCGCGACCGGCACGTTGACTCGGACGCATGACGCTTCGCAACGATCGATTCGAGTTCGACACCGACATCGCTCCCCTGTCTCGGAACGCAATCCGATGACGGTCGGACCGCTCTCCGACTGCCTGGTCGTCGACCTGTCGCGGGCACTCGCCGGACCCCATGCCGCGATGATGCTCGGGGACCTCGGCGCGCGAGTGATCAAGGTCGAATCGCCCAGCGGCGGTGACGACACACGAAGTTGGGGCCCGCCCTTCGTCGCCGACGACGAGGGCGATCGGCACTCGACGTACTTCCTCTCGTGCAATCGCAACAAGGAATCCATCGCACTCGATCTGAAAGCTGTCGACGGCCGAGAAACGCTCACCGCGTTGATCCGCCGCGCCGACGTGCTCGTCGAGAACTTTCGCCCCGGCGTTCTTGCTCGCCTCGGCTACAGCATGGAGGCCTTGCACGAGCTGAACCCGCGTCTGGTGATCCTGTCCATCACCGGTTTCGGCCACGACGGCCCAGAAGGCACGCGCCCAGGTTACGACCAGATCGCTCAGGGCGAAGCAGGATTGATGTCCCTGACCGGGCCGTCGAAGGACGAGCCCACTAGGGTCGGCGTTCCCATCGGTGATCTGCTCGCCGGAATGAACGGCGCGTACGGCGTCGTGGCCGCACTGCACGAGCGCAACACCACCGGCCGCGGCCGCGTCGTGCGTACCAGCCTGCTGGCCTCCATCGTCGGGGTGCACGCATTCCAAGGCACTCGCTACACCGTGGCCGGCGAGGTGCCCCGCCCCACCGGCGGACATCACCCGTCGATCTGCCCGTACGGTCTGTTCCACTCGTCCGAGGGGCTGGTTCAGATTGCCGTGGGCAGCGAGGGATTGTGGCAACGCTTCGCTCCCGCATTCGGATTGGACCGTCCGGAGTGGGCCACCAACCCCCAACGGGTCGACGACAGAGAGGCAGTCATCGCCGCTGTCGATGCCGTTTTCGCGGACTGGCCGACCGACAAACTTCTCGGACTACTCGGTGAGCTGGGCATACCGGCCGGACGTGTCCGTGATCTGGCCGAGGTCTACACCTGGGAACAGACCCGGTCGCAAGGACTGATGATCGACGTCGATCATTCGGCCTTGGGCACCATCACGTTGCCCGGCCCACCGCTGCGTATGGACGAGGATTGCGAGGGTGCCGCGATGCGCACGACGCACGCGGCCCCGCCGACCCTCGACCAGCACGGCGACTCGATCCGCGCCTGGCTCGAGACGACGCCATGACCCGCACCGGCGCGCCGGCACGGCTCGGCGCGATCGGACTCGTCGAGATGGTCGTCGACGCCGGCAGTTTCGTCCGGTGGGACACCGACCCGCTTCCCCCGATCGGGGTGCACGGACCGGCGGATCAGGGCTATCTCGACGAGCTCGCCGCGGCCCGTGAAACGAGCGGCTGCGACGAGTCGGTGTTGACCGGCGAAGCCACCCTCGCAGGGCGCCGGGTGGCACTCGTCCTGTGCGAGTTCGGGTTTCTCGCAGGCTCCATCGGAACGGCGGCCGCCGAACGATTGGTACAGGCCGTCGAAAAGGCGACAGCAGAACAGCTTCCGCTGCTCGCCTCGCCGACCTCCGGCGGAACACGGATGCAGGAGGGCACGGTCGCCTTCTTGCAGATGGTCAAGATCTCGGCGGCCATCGCTGCGCACAAGTCGGCGGGTCTCGCCTACGCCGTCTACCTTCGTCATCCCACGACCGGTGGAGCACTTGCCTCGTGGGGCTCACTCGGCCACGTCACTGCGGCCGAACCTGGTGCGCTCCTGGGCTTTCTCGGTCCGCGCGTGTACCAGGCGCTGTACGGCGAGAAGTTTCCCGAGGGAGTGCAGACAGCCGAAAACCTCGCCGCCCGTGGCCTGGTCGACGCGGTGGTCCCTCCCGAGCAACTCCGTGAGGTTGCCATTTCGGCGCTCGCCGTCCTGTGTGCGCCACACGAGCCACCTCCGCCGGTTCCGAACATCCCGTTGGAGCACCTCGACGATGTGCCTGCATGGGAATCCATCCGTCGTTCTCGACGGCCGGAACGGCCGGGAGTACGCCACCTCGTGCGATCGGCCGCGAACACGGTGACGACGTTGCAGGGCACCGGAGCCGGTGAGATCGAGCCCGGATTGTTTCTGGCCCTTGCCAAGTTCGGGGCCTCGGCGTGTGTCCTTCTCGGCCAGGACCGCACTTTCGCCGATCAGCCGTTGGGTCCCGCCGGCCTCCGGGAAGCGCGACGCGGAATGCGGCTGGCGGAAGAGCTGCAACTACCCCTTGTCACAGTCATCGACACTGCCGGTGCCGCGTTGAGCAAGGAGGCCGAAGAAGGTGGCCTCGCGGGCGAGATCGCCCGCTGCTTGGTCGAACTCACGACACTGAAGGCACCGACGATCTGCCTGCTGCTCGGCCAGGGAGCCGGCGGTGGCGCACTCGCACTGCTCCCCGCCGATCGGGTGCTGTGTGCCCAGCACGGTTGGCTGTCGCCACTGCCGCCGGAGGGTGCATCGGCGATCAAGTTCCGCACCACCGACCGCGCAGCCGAGATGGCAGAAGAGCAGGGAGTGCGCAGCCTGGACCTGCTCCGTAACGGCGTCATCGACCGGATCGTGGCCGAACGGCCGGATGCCTCCGACGAACCTGCGGCGTTCCTGTCTCGGCTCGGTACCGTGCTCGAACACGAGTTGGCCGTACTCCTCGCTGCCGACCCTGCCGCACTGGCGGCCTCCCGGTTGCAGCGCTACCGCTACCTGGGGATGTCCGATAACCAAAAAAGTGCGCTGATTGGGCAAAGCTTGCCAGTGCACCCCCGGTCCAACGGTCGATAACGTTCGTGGGGCGAGCCCCCGCCGCGCGAACGCCGGCCGACTCTGCAGTACCCACAGATCCCGATGAAGGAGATTTCAGTGCCCGACGCAATCGAGGTCCGCAAGGTCCCGCTCCACAACGTGTCCGATGCCAGCGAGCTGGCGAAGCTCATCGACGACGGGGTGCTCGACGCCGACCGGGTCATTGCAGTCATCGGTAAGACCGAAGGCAACGGCGGAGTCAACGACTACACCCGCATCATCGCCGACCGAGCATTCCGCGAAGTGTTGTCCGCGAAAGGAACTCGCAGCGCACACGATGTCGGCGAGGTTCCGATCGTCTGGTCCGGTGGCACCGACGGAGTCATCAGCCCCCACGCCACCATCTTCGCGACCGTACCGTCGGACAAGGCAGTACAGACCGAGGAGCCGCGCCTGACGGTCGGCGTCGCGATGAGCGAGCAGTTGATGCCCGAGGACATCGGCCGCACCGCGATGATCACCAAAGTGGCTGCGGCAGTCAAGGATGCGATGGCCAACGCCGGCATCACCGACCCCGCAGACGTGCACTACGTGCAGACCAAGACCCCGCTGCTGACGATCCACACCATCCGTGACGCCAAGAGCCGCGGCAAGACAGTCTGGACCGAGCAGACCCACGAGTCGATGGATCTGTCCAACGGCGGCACCGCTCTCGGTATCGCTGTCGCACTCGGTGAGATCGATATGCCGACCGACGAGGACGTCATGCACAGTCGTGAGCTGTACTCCTCGGTGGCGTCGTGCTCCTCGGGCGTCGAGTTGGACCGTGCACAGATCGTCGTCGTGGGTAACACTCGCGGAATCGGCGGCCGGTACCGCATCGGACACAGCGTGATGAACGACGCGCTCGATCAGGACGGCATCTGGAACGCGATCAAGGATGCCGGTCTCGAACTTCCCGAGCGGCCGCACACGAAGGATCTGGGCGGCAAGCTCGTCAATGTCTTCCTCAAATGCGAAGCAAGCCAGGACGGTACGGTCCGTGGACGGCGCAACGCCATGCTCGACGATTCCGACGTCCACTGGCACCGCCAGATCAAGGCGTGCGTCGGCGGCGTCACCGCAGCAGTGACCGGCGACCCAGCGGTCTTCGTGTCGGTCTCGGCAGCGCACCAGGGCCCCGAAGGTGGCGGCCCCGTCGCCGCGATCGTCGACCTCGGATAACGCCGGTTTCGATCTCGAACAGCGCCGCGCGAACCCGACAGTCTCGGGTTCGCGCGGCGTCCGGCCCTCCCTGCTTCTGCGTCTCTCTCGAACGAAGGAACCACCATGGCAACCACCGTCGGACCCGCTGCCGAACTTCTGATGTCCGACGCGGTCGAGCTCAGCGGCAAGATCAAGCGCCGCGAGGTCTCGTGCGTCGAGACCATGACGGCGTACCTCGACCACATCGAGGCACACAATCCGACGGTCAACGCCATTGTCGCCCTTCGTGATCGCGACGAGCTGATGGACGAGGCACGCGAGCGAGATCGACAGCTCTCGGACGGACAGTATCTCGGGTGGATGCACGGATTTCCCCATGCGGTGAAGGACCTGTCCGCAGCCCGAGGGCTACCGTTCACATCGGGGTCACCGATCTTCGCCGATCGCATCGCCGACGCGGACGATCTGTTCGTCGCCCGCGTGAAAGCGGCCGGTGCCATCGTCATCGGCAAGACCAACACACCGGAATTCGGGTTCGGATCTCAGACGTACAACCCGGTGTACGGAACCACCGTCTCGCCCTACGACACCTCGCGCACTGCAGGCGGAAGCAGCGGAGGTGCGGCGGCAGCCTTGGCACTACGCATGCTGCCCGTCGCCGACGGCACCGACTACATGGGATCGCTGCGCAACCCCGCAGCCTTCAACAATGTGGTCGGTTTTCGCCCGTCGTGGGGACGCATTCCCGAGCCGGGCTTCATCGCACAGGGCGCTGTCGCCGGACCGATGGGCCGATCGGTCACCGATGTCGCACATCTGCTGTCGACGATGGCGGGCCCGGATGCCAACGCGCCCCTCGGAATCGACGAGGATCCGGAGATCTTCACCCGCACTCTCGAACGTAGCTTCCGCGGTGCCCGCATCGCGTGGGTCGGAGACTGGAACGGTCACCTGGCTACCGAACCCGGTGTCCTCGATCTGTGCGAGTCGTCGTTCACCGTCTTCGAAGACCTCGGCTGCGCAGTGGAGAGCACCGTGCCGTCGTACGACCCGGCGAAAATCTGGGACTCGTTCCTGACGTGGCGGTGGTGGGCGCAGCTCGGGATGGCCGATCTGTACGAGAACCCGCGCACGAGGGAGCTGATGAAGCCCGAAATGCAGTGGGAGATGGAGCATGCAGTCGCACTGACCGCACTCGACGTCACCAAGGCAGCGCAGGCTCGCAACGACTGGCAGAGCGCACTGACGACATTGTTCGAGACCTACGACTTCGTTCTCGCGCCCACCGCTCAGGTGTTCCCGTTCGACAAGGACCAACACTGGCCGCAGTCCATCGCGGGTCGACCCATGGACACCTATCACCGGTGGATGGAGACGGTGGTGCCCTGGACGATGACCGGCGTTCCTGCCGCCGCCGTCCCGGTCGGATTCGACGATCGGGGTCTGCCGATGGGTGTTCAGATCATCGGCAGGCACGGTGCCGACCGGGCGGTTCTGCAGCTCGCCTATGCCTACGAGCAGGCCTCGCGGTGGGTCGAGCGCGTTCTCCCGCCGGCACTGCACGTCGGCTGATCCCCCGCCGTCGCGACATGCCCTACACAGTATTGTTGAACAATGGATGACATGGTCGGTGCGCTTCGGCCACGAGTACGAGACTTCCCGGCCTCGGCGAGTTACGCGCTCACCGTCGCAGAATTGCTTGCGCTCCCCAGCCTGTCGGGGTCCACGCTTGTCGCAGGCGAGCAGGGACTCGAGAATGTGGTTCGACGCGTCAACGTCATCGAAGTACCCGACATCCTGCCGTGGGTGAAACCGAACGAACTGCTGTTGACGACGGGTTTCCCACTGCGGCATGCAGATTCGGGCCGCCCGTTCGATGCCGGTGCCCTGGTGGAGTTGGTCGAAGGACTCGCCGAACGCGGCGCGGCAGCGCTCGGAGTCAAAGAAGGACGCTACTTCGGAGACGTACCCCTTGCGATGATCGAGGCAGCAGATCGACTCGGCCTGCCGCTCTTCCTCATTCGCCGAGATGTCGGCTTCGACGAGGTCATCTCCGAGGTGTTCACCCACCTCGTCGACCGGCAGGCGTGGGCGTTGGATATCGCCGATCGCATGCATCGAGCCCTGACCTCGATCGTGCTCGAAGGCGGCGATCTACCGCAGATCGCCGATGAGGTCGCCACGCTGTTCGAGGCCTCGGTGCTCATCTGCACTCCGGACGGTCGAGTCCAGGCCACAGCAGGAGCAGACGCAGATCTTGCGGCCCTGGAAGAGATGCCCCTGTTCGATCCGTCCGGTCGCCTGCTCACCGAACGACTCCACGAAGGCCTGCAACCGGTACCGGGCGACAGCGGGCACCGCATCGCCGTTGCACCGATCATCGCGGGCGGCACCGACCACGGACTGATCGTGGCTGTGGCGGCCGCCGAGCGACTCGGTCCCGTCACGATGCAGTCCCTCGAACGCGCGGCCACCGTCGTGGCGTTGGCGGTCATCAAGAAGCTCGCGGTCTCTGCCGTCGAGTCCAAGTTTCGCGGCGACTTCCTTCGGGACGTCCTCAACGGCGCAACCGAATCCCCCGAACAGATCATCGAGTACTGCGCCCAGCTCGACTGGGACGTGGATCGAAGCATGGTGGTCATCGTGGCCCAATTGGACGAGATCGCCGAAGTGGCCGTGAGCAATTCGGTGAAGCCGGCCGTGTCCGGCCGCCTGCCGCAGGAGCGGCTGACCGCGGCATGGCAGCAGGTGGTGCGCAGGCGCGATCGCCGGGCTCCCGTCGTCGGGTTCAGCAACGAGGTCGTCACGCTCATGCCGGCCGAACCCGGCACCGAACGGGACGTCGTCGAGGATCTGATCGCCTCCGTCGCCGGAGACAAGGGCGGCGGACGAAACTCGTTCGGCGCAGGCGTGAGCCGCGTCATCGACTCCGTTGCCGACATCCCGCGCGCCTACGATCAAGCCCGCAAAGCAGTCGTCGTAGGACGCCGCATGCGCGGAAACGGATCGGTAGCGCATTTCGACGGCCTCGGCGTGCATCGACTGTTGTCACTGGTCACCGACGGAGCCGAGCTGCAGGCCTTCGCAACCGAGGTGTTGGGCTCACTCGCCGGCGACGACGCCGATGCCGTCGACCTGCGCCAGACGTTGCAGGCGCTGCTCGACACCAACTGCAACGTCGCAGAGACCGCCCGCGTCTTGCATTTCCACTACAACACACTCCGCTACCGCATCGGCAAGCTGGAGTCCATCGTCGGCCCGTTCACCACCGATCCGATTCTGCGCCTGGATGTAGCGCTGGCACTGCGGGTCGCGGAGATGAAGGGGCTGTGACACCACCCGAGGAGACACCCAGTGCCTGAGGGCAATTCGATCGGAACCGACGCCGTCGCACTCGCGGCAGCAGTGCGCGCCGGCACCGTGTCCGCGCGCGAGGTGACCGAGCAGCACCTCGAACACATCGGCCGAATCAACACCGAGCTGAATGCGATCGTCACCGTCGCAGCCGAATCGGCTCTGCTGGCAGCCGACGGAATCGATGCCTGCATCGCCCGCGGCGAGCGGGTCGGCGACCTCGCCGGAGTGCCGTTCACGGTCAAGGACCTGATCGCCACCGCCGGAGTTCGCACCACGGCGGGTTCACATGCGCTCGCGGACAACGTCCCTCGCGTCGACGCTCCCGCCGTTGCTCGGATGCGCGCCGAGGGCGCAATCCTGATCGGTAAGACCAACACACCGGAGTTCGGTGCCAGCGGACTCACGCACAACGACCTGTTCGGCTACACCGTCAACCCGCTCTCTCCCGCCGACACGAAGCTGTCACCGGGCGGGAGCAGTGGCGGTGAGTCGGCGGCCATCGCGTCGGGCATGAGCGTGGTGGGACTGGGCACCGATTTCGGTGGTTCGGTGCGGTGGCCCGCGCACTGCACCGGTCTGTGCTCGATCAGGCCGACACCGGGCCGAATCGACTCCGAGGGGCAGTATCCCGGTGTCATGAGCGACAACCGAGTGCTGACGAATCCGGCGACCATGCACGGCACCGTGCAGACCATCGGACCCATGGCCCGCACTCTCGACGACGTGATCCTGTTGCTGCGCGTGCTGTCGTCGCCGCAGTACGCCTGGGCCGACCCTGCGAGCGTGAACCTCCGCGAGCTCGATATTCGTTGGGCCACAGGAGAAGGCACGATTCCGGTCGACGCGGAGATCCGCGCTGCCGTCGAGGCCGCAGCACTGCGCACAGAGCCGTTCGTCGGATCGGTGACGCCGTACGAGGGCACCGCACTACACGGCGCTCATGAGCTGTTCACACAGATGCGGGCCTGCGAAACCCAAACGGACATCGAGCAATACGGCCCCGCCGAGTTCAGCGCCAACATCCGGGCCATCCTCGCTGCCGTCCGAACCACCACGGCCGCAGACGTCGAGGCACTGTGGGCTCGACGCGCCGAGATGCAGCACCAGCTGGTGTCCACGATGGGCGACGTCCTGATACTTCCCGTTGCATCGATCCTCGCCCCTCCTCTCGGTGAGACGAGCTTCGAGGTCGACGGTGCATCTCTGTCGTGGTCGCAGGCGTTGGCGAGCAGCCGAGCGATCAGCATCCTCGGGGTGCCCTCGGTGGTGATTCCCGTTGCCACCTCCAGCAGCGGTCTGCCGATCGGGGTGCAGATCATCGCCAAGCCGTGGCACGAGCATCACGCTCTTGCCGTCGCCGCCGCTCTGACGTAGCCCGCGCGGTCCGTCCATCCGTACCGCGACGGCAGGTTCTTACAACGACCCGCTGTCGATTTGGTCGAAATGTGTTTCATGGTCGGCCCGCGCCAGCAACTAGCGTGATGGGCATCACTCATCCGGTCGAAAGGCGGCGGCATGCGCGACATTCTCGACGACGTGGCCCCGTGGCTGCGCGAACGTGAGCCGTTCGCCCTGGCCACGGTGGTACGTACGTGGCAGTCGTCGCCGCGCCCTGCGGGTGCGGCAATGGCGGTCGCCGCATCCGGTCAGGTCGTCGGCAGCGTTTCCGGGGGCTGCATCGAAGGTGCCCTGTACGAGCTGGCGAACGACGTCCTGGCCGACGGCATGGCCAGGAGCGAGACCTACCGGGTAGCGGACGACGACGCGATCGGCGTCGGCCTCACGTGCGGCGGCACCATCGAGGTGTTCGTTCGTCTCATCGACAGCGACGCGTGCGCGGCACTCGAAGACGTCGCTCGTCTGGTCTCGAGCGGCGAGCCGGTGGCCGTGCTCACCGACCTCACCACCGGGGCCCCGACGCGACAGGCGGTTCTGGGAGCGGAAGCAACCGTCGATCCCGACGGACTCACCGACATCGAGTCCGACGGTTCGAGCGTGAGTCTCGCCGTTCTCGACCGACTACACCGCGGCGAGTCCGGCCTGGACATTCACATCGTCGACGACGGCGCGCGATCCGTCATGGTCGAGGTGTTCGGGCCACCGCCCCGGATGTATGTGTTCGGTGCCATCGATTTCGCCGCCGCGATGTGCCGCCTGGGCACGTTCGCCGGCTTCGCCGTCACCGTCGTCGACGCCCGCCCGGTGTTCGCCACCCGAGCACGATTCCCCGACGCGCACGACGTCGTGGTGGCGTGGCCGCACACGTTCCTCGCTACTGCGCCGGTGGACGAGCGCACCGTCATCACCGTTCTCACCCACGACGAGAAGTTCGACATTCCGCTGCTCGAGGTTGCGCTGCGCAGTGGTGCCGCCTACGTGGGCGCGCTGGGCAGTCGATCTACCCACCGCCGCCGGGTGGAACTGCTCGGCGAGCGCGGGGTGACCGACAGCGAGCTGGGGCGCCTGCACTCCCCCATCGGGCTGGATCTGGGTGCCTCCACTCCACCGGAAACGGCGATCTCCATCGTGGCCGAGATCCTCAAGGTCTCACGGCAGACGACCGGGCTCGAATTGCGAAGTCTCAGTGGGCCGATCCACCGCGATGCTGCTGCCGAGATCGACGCGACATCACCCGTTCGATCGGCCGTCAGGTGCTGACACTGCACGACGAGCGACGCTCGCCCACCACGGAGGTACCGCATACCGTCGAGACCGTCCTGGGCTCGAACCTGCTGGCGCACGCCACGTTGCTCGCCGGTCGCGCCGGCCTCGGCCGGCCGGTACGCAGAATCAATCATGTCGACGACCCCGCCGGCATTCGGTTCTGGATTCGGCCGGGTGACCTGTTGTCCACGACGAGCGAGGCCCTCACGCACCTGACGGAGCCGACGGCAGCGCTGCTGTCCCGAGCGCATTCCCTCGGCGTTGCCGGGATTCTGGTGCGGGTGGACGACGACATCGCCGTTCCGGACAGCGTCGGCGTGAGTGCCGAGACACTGGGCCTGCCGCTGGTTCAGGTCTGCGGCGAACTCGACCCCGGGCACGATCTCACCGCGGGCCTACGCGACAACGCAAAGACGCAGGCACGAGCGATGTTTCGGTCCGAACGTCTGCGCCGGGCATTGACCGACATCACGCTCGCCGGCGGCGGGGTGGCACAACTGGCATTCGCAACCTCGGTCGAATGCGATGTGGCAGTGTCGATCACCACGGTGGACGGACGCGAACTTGCCTCGGCAGGCAGTGACGACGAACTGTCCGCCCTCCGCACCAGCACCGCCCTCGATCCCACCGGAAGACTGCGCACCGACTCCGTCGACGGCGGCCTCGGTCTTCGTTCGCAACAGGGCAATTCGATCGCGGTATGCGCCATTACTGCCAACGGAATCGACCACGGACGCATCGTCCTGTTCTCCTCACGTCGGCCTTTGACGGAATCGGACCTGCACACTGCCGACGCGGCCGCAGGCATGTTGGCGATGGTCGTCACTCGCGATCTCGCGCTGTCAGCAGTCGAGGAGAAACACCGATCGAATTTTCTGCGCGATCTTCTCCTGGGCCGAGGCGGCGAGCACGCACACGCGGTGGCGCATGCTCGACGCTTCGGCTGGGATCTCGGCAGGCCGGTGGTGATCGTCGCGATCGAACCGATCCCACACCTCGACGACGAACCGACGCCCGGCCGCAGGCCACTCGTCGATCGGCAGATGTCGGCTTTCGCAGGGGCTCTGGCACAACGAGATCCGCAGGCCGCCATCGCCGCCCTCGGCACCGAGACCGTCATCATCATGGGCGAACGTCCGACGACGGTCGCGGACGTGCACGAGATCGTCGAACGAGTGCACGGAGACGGCGGCGGTGGTCGGCAACCGTTCACGGTCGGGATTTCGCGTCCGTGCACCACGGTGGCCGACATCCCCAGCAGGTACGGCCAGGCGCGTACCGCGTTGAAGGTCGGCCGGCAGGTATCCGGGGACTGGGCCGTCACCACGTTCGACGAACTCGGCGTGTTCCGACTACTGAGCCTGGTGGACAACGTCGACGAGCTCGAATCGTTCACCCGGGAAACCCTGCACGACCTCGCCGGACACGACGACGAGGCACGCGACATGCGCAGAACGCTGGAGACGTTGCTGGCCACCAACATCAACATCGCCGAAACCGCTCGGGCACTGCACTTTCACTACAACACCTTGCGATACCGAATAACGAAACTCGAAAAGATACTGGGCCCCTTCACCGATCGCGCCGATCTACGCCTGGATCTTTCCCTTGCGCTGAAAATCATGGCCATGCGCGGAACCGACCACCACATGTGACGGACCCGCCATCGAGCGCTTGGCAGATTGCGCTCGTAGCGATTTAGAAATGCGTCAGTAACGTTGCAGGACAATGCTTTACCCATCCCGCGAACCACCCCGGTTCGATACGTTGGAGAAAGGCTCGACATGCCTATCTGGAAGATTCACGGAGACGGAAAGAATGTTCGACCGGGTGACGTCGTCGCGCCGAACGAACGGTTGAACTGGGGCCGCACCATCAGTCTCGGCGGCCAGCATGTGGTGTCGATGTTCGGGGCCACATTCGTCTTCCCCATCATCATGGGACTCAATCCTCAACTCGCCATTCTGATGTCGGGCTTCTGCACCATCTTCTTCCTACTCATGGTCAAGGGCCGCATCCCCAGCTACCTCGGCACGTCCGCGGTGTTCGTCGGCGGTGTCGCGGCCATCCGAGCGCAGGGTGGAACGTCGGCCGAGGTCACCGGTGCCATCCTCGTATCGGGCCTCGTCCTGGCTCTCGCCGGGCTCGCCATCCACTTCATGGGCGGCGGCGTCGTGGTGCGGGTGCTGCCCCCGGTCGTCACCGGTGCGGTAGTCATGTTGATCGGCTTCAATCTCGCGCCCGTCGTCGCCAGCACCTACTGGCCACAGGACCAATGGGTCGCTCTCGCAGTGATGTTCGTGCTCATCGTCATGAGCGTGGCGTTGCGCGGGTTCCTCGGTCGGATCGCAATTCTGCTGTCGCTGGTCTTCGGGTACGCACTGTCCTGGATCCTCGACCTCGTATCCGGGCCCATCACGTCCTACGACGCCACGGCCGGCGAGGTCACCGAGCACTTCCGCGTCAATTGGTCGGGTGTCGAGGCGTCGCAGTGGTTCGGGCTCCCGCCGTTCAGCGACGAGGCCAACGGCATCGTCGGCATTCACGCACCGTCGTTCAGCCTCGCCTTCATCGTGCTCGTCCTCCCGGGTGTCATCGCTCTGATCGCCGAGAACGCAGGACACGTCAAGGCTGTCGCGGAGATGACCGGTGACGATCTCGACCCGATGATGGGCCGGGCACTCGCTGCCGACGGCATCGCAACGGTCATGGCCAGCTCGGTCGGTGGCTCACCGACGACGACCTACGCCGAGAACATCGGCGTCATGGCGGCGACCAAGGTCTATTCGACGGCGGCATACACGGCGGCCGGAATCATCGCCATGATCCTCGGATTCTCGCCGAAGTTCGGCGCGCTGATCTCCGCCACCCCCGGCGGCGTACTCGGCGGTATCACCGTCGTCCTCTACGGCATGATCGGCCTGCTGGGTGCCAAGATCTGGCGCGAGAACGGTGTCGACTTCGGCAACCCGCTCAACATGATGCCGGTTGCCGCGGGTCTGATCATCGCGATCGGCGACACCTCGCTCGTCTTCAGCGATTCGTTCTCGTTGAGCGGCATCTCCCTCGGCACGATCGTCGTTATCGGGCTCTACCACCTGTGCGCTCGCATTGCCCCGGCCCACATGAAGACACCGGTCGACGCGTCGCCTCGGCATCGATCCTCCTCTACCACAGCACGTTCCGACGGCAGCGACGGAGACGGGGTTGCCGGCGAGGTCGACACCCTGAAGCCGTTGCGGTAACGAGCGATTGCAACACTGGGGCGTGACGTTTGTCACCTCTTGACGAAACACTTACAGGCACAGGCAGGCAGGATCGGGATATGAAACCTTCTCCATTGAAATACCATCGGCCGCGGTCGATCGAGGAGGCGTGCCGCATCCTGGCCGAGGTCGACGGCAAGGTGCTGGCCGGCGGTCAGTCCCTCATTCCGATGCTGTCGATGCGCCTGGCCGCTCCCGGGAACCTGATCGACATCACCGGCATCGACGGTCTCGACGACATCACCGGGTCGACCCAGTCGGGCGTCACGTTCGCGGCCCTGGCCACGCACGCGTCGCTCGCGTCGAACCGGGCTGCCGCTCAGACGCAGCCGTTGCTCGGACGGGCACTGCAGTTGGTGGCCCACGCGACCATCCGGAACCGTGGGACCACCGTTGGATCCATCGTGCATGCCGACCCGTCGGCGGAGATGCCTGCCGTCATCCGGTTGCTCGACGGTACGGTGACGGTGCAGTCCGTCCGCGGCCGCCGACAGATCGCGGCGAAGGATCTGTTCCTCGGGCCGCTGGAGTCCTCGCTCGAAACCGACGAGATCGCGATCGCCGCAACGGTTCCCGCCGCCAGATCCGGCGAGGGCACGGCCATCGACGAGGTTGCCCGCCGACACGGTGACTACGCGCTCGTCGGAGTGGCGGCTCGCGTCACCGTTGCCGACAACGCAGTACGCACCGCGCACGTCACGTATGTGTCCGCCGGAGAATTCGGCGAGGTCGTCGACTACACCGATGTCATCGGTGGGGCCTCCGTGTCCGACGCACGTGATCCGAAGTGGAACGCGTTGTCCGAGGACGCACGTCGACGCGTCGAGACCGAGTCCGATATTCACGCCACCGCGGCGTACCGATCCCAACTCGTCGCAGCACTGACCGCACGGGTGGTGATGGCCGCCGCAGTCGACGGCGCGTCGTCCACCTCCACTCACCCGCAGCACGCCGATTCCGGAGTGAACCACTGATGAAGACAACAGATATCGAACAGCAGTTGGACGATCTGATGGCGGAGACCGGTGAACAACACGTACAGGTGACGTTCACGCTCAACGCAACCAAGCAGACGATCGTCGTTCCGGCCCGCACCCTTGCCTCGGACGCCATCCGCCACGACCTTCGTCAGACCGGCACCCACGTGGGATGCGAGCACGGCGTGTGCGGCGCGTGCACGGTGCTCCTCGACGGCAAGCCCGTCCGCGCCTGCCTGATGCTCGCCGCCAGCCTCGAAGGGCAGACCGTCACCACGGTCGAAGGCCTCGTCGAGCCGGACGGCACCCTGCATCCCGTGCAGCAGGCCTTCAAGGACTGCCACGGTCTGCAGTGCGGTTTCTGCACACCGGGATTCGTCACCACCATCGCCGCGTTCCTCGACGAAAACGATTCACCGACGCAGGAGGAGGCCACCGAGGCCATCGCCGGCAACATCTGTCGGTGTACGGGCTATCAGAACATCAAGGCCTCGGTGCTGCGCGCTGCCGAGATCAAACGTGAGCGGGCGGGCGAGTTTCCGCTCGGTCCCGACGACGAGTCGAGTCGTGCCGCACTCGACCGCAAGGTACGCGGATCCACCAGTCCCGTCGGCGGACGGATGGGCCGAGCATGAGCACCACGCGCACCGCACCGCCGCACACTCCCACCAACACCGCTCCCCTGTTCGGCCAGCCGCTGTCGCGGTCGGAGGACGAACGCCTGCTCAGCGGCAAGGGCAAGTATCTCGACGACCTCGGTCACGGCGCGCTGATCGCTGCCTTCGTTCGCTCCCCTCACGCACATGCACGCATCACGGCCATCGACATCGACGACGCGCTGGCCATGCCGGGCGTGCACGCGGTGTACACCTACGACGATCTCGAAGCGGACTCGGCCGAGATGGCCGAAGGGCTGCCGCTGCTGATCCCCCATCCGGCAATCGTGGCTCCACGCAACGGCTTCCCGCTCGCCAAGGACGAGGTCAATCACGTCGGTGAGGCCATCGTCATGGTCATCGCAACGAACCGCTACGTGGCCGAGGATGCCTGTGCGGTCATCGACGTCCGCTACGACATCCTCGAACCCGTGGTCGGCATCGACACCGCGCGCGTCGCGGCTCGGCGAGTACACGACGACGTTCCGGACAACGTGGCCGCGCACCTCCAGCACGGTTTCGGAGACATCGACGCCGAACTGGCCGCTGCACCACACCGCATCACCCTCGACCTGAACATCGAGCGTTCGGCGGCGATGCCGATGGAGGGCAAAGGCGTCTACGCGCGCTGGGACAGCGACGAAGAGACCCTGACCTTCTGGTCGTCCACGCAGACCTCCACGTCGGTGCGCGCGGCCGTCGCGGCGCGACTCGGCATGGCAATGAACAAGATTCACTGCATCGCCCCGGACGTCGGTGGCGGCTTCGGCGTCAAGATCATGCACCCGTGGCCGGAGGAGGTCATGGTGACGTGGGCAGCCAGGCAGCTCGGCCGCGCCGGCATCTCCAACGAGGTCAAGTGGGTCGAGGACCGCCGCGAGCATTTCATCTCGAGTGCGCACGAACGTGCACAGGTCCAAGAGGTCACCCTCGGTTTCGACGACGAGGGACGGCTGCTGGCGTTCGACTTCACCGTCTGGCACGACAACGGCGCATACCTGCCGTACGGCATCATCGTGCTGATCAACACCGCGACGCAGGTACTCGGGCCCTACAAGCCGGTCTCGTTCCGCTGCAACGGTTATTCGCTGTACACCAACACCGTCATCGTCATTCCGTATCGCGGAGCAGGCCGCCCGCAGGGTGTATTCGCGATGGAACGCTCGATGGATGCCATCGCCCAATACCTCGGCAAGGACCGCCTCGAGGTCCGCGAGAAGAACCTGATCCGGCCCGAGGAGATGCCCTACGACTTCGGATTGATGTTCCAGGACGGTCGACCGTTGATCTACGACACCGGCGACTACCAGGCCGGGATCGACAAGCTCAAGGCGCTGATCGACTGGGACGGCTTCCCCGAATACAAGAAGCAGGCCGCAGCTCAGGGCCGCACCGTCGGCATCGGTGTCGGTGCCTACGTGGAAGGCACCGGCCCGGGGCCGTACGAGGGCGCGCACGTGCTCATCGAGAACTCGGGAAAGATCAAGGGCGCAACGGGTCTGACGACTCAGGGCCAGGGCCATCAGACGACGTTCGCGCAGATCGTCGCCGATGATCTGGGTGTCTCCATCGCCGACGTCGAGATCACCACCGGCGACACTCGTCGATTCGGCTATGCCGTCGGCACATTCGCCTCCCGCGGAGCGGTGATGTCGGGCTCGGCATTCCACGTGGCCGCGCAGATGGTCGCCGAGAAAGCGAAGATCATCGCCGGCCGCGCCCTCGATCTCGACCCCGTCGAGCTGGAACTACGCGGCGGCTACGTGTGCAAGATCGGCACCGAACCCGGAGCAGAGGGCACGTCTATCTCCCTCGGTGTGGTTGCCGTACTGTCCAATCCGCTGCGCTACGCCTTCGACAAGGAGTCGAGGCAGGCCACCGGATTCGCCAAGCTGGACACCGACATGACCATCCCGCCGGTGCCGGAGGGCGAGCAGCCGGGCCTCGAAGCCACCGGTTACTACTCTCCCCCGCGCTCGACCTTCGCGTCAGGCATCCACGCGGCGATCGTGGAGACCGATCGGGTGACGGCCGAGATCCACGTCGAGCGGTATGCGGTGGTGCACGACTGCGGCAACGTCATCAACCCTCGGATCGTCGAGGGTCAGATTCACGGCGGTGTCGCCCAGGGAATCGGCGGTGCGTTGTACGAGAAGATCGCCTACGACGAGCACGGGCAGCTGCTGAACGCCTCGTTCATGGATTTCCTCATGCCGTTCGTCACCGAGGTTCCCGAGACCATCGAGATGGACCACACCGTCACCCCGTCCGGGCTCAATCCGTTGGGCATGAAGGGTGCCGGCGAAGCAGGCGTCATCCCCACCAGTGCCGTGATCGCGGCCGCCGTCGAAGACGCCGAGGGCTTCTCGATCACCTCGATGCCCATTTCACCGTCCGACCTGTACGAGCTGCGGCTGACCCACGCGGTCGCCCAGCCAACCGAGGAGATTTCATGAGAATCGCAGGAACCGCAACGCTGGCCGCACCGCCCGCCGAGGTCTACGACAGCATGCAGGACGGCCGAGTATTGGCCGCGACCATCCCCGGAGTGCAATCGCTCGAGCAGTTGAGCGATGATCACTACAAGCTCTCGATCACCGCAGGCGTCGCGGCCATCAAGGGCACCTACGACGGTGAAGTGGTGCTCTCGCAACAGAACCGGCCGGAGTCGTTCGTCATGACCGCCTCCGGTGCCGGCGCACCGGGCACGGTGCGCGCCGACGTCACCATCAAGCTCGAGCCCACCGAGGGCGGCGGCACGATGCTCAGCTACGACGCCGACGCCGTGGTCGGCGGAATGGTCGGCGGGGTCGGTCAGCGCATGATCACCGGTGTCGCCAAGAAGATGGCGGGGGTTTTCTTCAACGGCCTCGACGGCGTCATCGCCAACGGGGTGCCGGAGGCCGCTGCTGCGCCCGCGGAGGTATCAGCCAGCGATTCCGTCACCACCCCCACTGCCCCGCCCGTCGCCGCCGGGCGCGCTGTGAGTGCCGGTGCACCCGTCGCTGCGCAGTCCGTCCGCGGCACACTGCTGGCCGCCGCAGCCGGCGCAGGCTTCGCACTGGCCGGAGTCGTGTTGGGCGGACTGCTCACTCGCTCGTCCTGTCACCGGTAGCTCCGCGCCGTCACGGCTCACGACAAAGGCCGCTCATCCCAACCATCGGGGGTGAGCGGCCTTTGTCGTTGCAAGTACTGCCAATTCGACGCCGGTGCAGGGCGCGCGAAGCTCAAATGCTCGGCCGGAGTTTGGCACCTTGTGCCAAAGATACTGAGACGCAGAACGGGTCGAATGTGAGTACACGTCAGGTACCCGCCGATCCGATCAACGGACGCGTGGCCTACGAACCATATCGAGGAGGAAGCGTGGAACCACGAAAGATTCGGGTCGGTATCGACACCGGTGGCACATTCACCGACGTCGTGGCAGTGGACGAGGAGTCGGGAGCCATGGTGACCACCAAGACTCCGTCGACGCCGAGTGATCCGGCCGAGGGATTTTTGACCGGCATCGACAAGGTACTCCGCCAGCTCGGCGTATCCGGCGATTCGCTCAGCGCCGTCAGCCACGGCACCACCGTCGCTACCAACAAGCTGCTCGAAGGCAAGGTGGAGAACCTGGGGTTCATCACCACCGAAGGCTACGAGCACGTACTCGAGATCGCGCGCCAGTCGGTACCCGACGGCTACGGCAACTCGTACTTCTGGGTCAAGCCCGATCGCATCGTGCCCGCGCACCGCGTCCGCACAATCCGCGGCCGGCTCTCGTTCGACGGCAACGAGATTCGCCCTCTCAACGACGACGACGTACGCGCGGCAGCAGCATTCTTCAAGGCAGAGGGCGTCAAGACCCTCGGCGTGTGCCTGGTGCACTCCTATGCCAACCCCGATCACGAGCAGCGTGTCCGCGACATCCTGCTCGAGGAATACCCCGAGGCGACGGTCTCCATCTCCACCGAGGTACTGCGTGAGTACCGCGAATTCGAGCGCGCCATCACCACATTGGTCGACGCGGCCGTGAAGCCGAACATTCGGAGCTACGTCAACAACATCGCGAACCGCCTGCGTGAGTTCGCCACCGAATCCGGTGATGCACGCGACGTGCCGTTCTACGTGATGAAGTCCAACGGTGGCGTCCTCTCCGCCAAAGAGGTTGTGCACCAGCCCATCACCACCGTGCTCTCCGGGCCGGCCGCCGGCGCGCTGGGTGCGGCCCTGGTGGCCAGCGCTGCAGGCGTCGAACAGGTGTTGACCTGCGACGGCGGCGGCACTTCCACCGACGTGACCGTCGTGGTCCGCGGCGAGCCCGCGCTCACCACCGAGGGACGCGTCGGCAACTACCCGTCGAAGATCCCGATGATCGACGTCGTCACCGTCGGCGCGGGCGGCGGCTCGATCGCCTGGATGACACCCGAGGGAACGCTGCGCGTCGGGCCGCATTCTGCCGGAGCCGATCCCGGCCCCATGTGTTACGGCAACGGTGGGTCCGCTCCCACCATCACCGATGCCCACGTTCTGCTCGGCCGCATTCCTCCTCACCTGCTCGGCGGCGAGATCCCGCTCGATACCGATCTGGCGCGCAAGGGCATCGAAGACCTCGCGCATCAGCTCTCGCTCGAAGTCGAGGCCTGTGGCACCGGCATCCTCGAGGTGTCGGCCTGGAACCAGGCCAATGCGCTGCGGCAGATCTCGGTCAAGCGTGGTCTCGACGTTCGCGACTTCACGCTCGTCACGTTCGGCGGCTCCGGCTCGCTGCTGGCCTGCCGCCTGGTGGACATCCTGGGTCTGAAAGATGTTCTGGTACCCCTCAACCCGGGCAACGTGTCGGCGTTCGGTTTGCTGACCGTCGACGTGCGCAACGACTACGTGCAGACGCATGTCAGCCGGCACGACCGTCTGCGCGTCGAGGATCTGGAATCGGAGCTGGCCGTGCTGGCCTCTCGGGCCGACGAGGCGCTCGCCGGTGAGGGCTTTGCGGCCGAGGATCGTCGCTACGCACGCTCGGCCGATCTGCGCTACTTCGGTCAGGCCTTCGAGGTGCGTGTCCCGATCGCCGACGGCGAGATCACCCAGGCGAGCATCGATCAGGCCGCCGAGGCCTTCCACGAAGCGCACCGCGAGCTGTACGGCTACGACTTCCGCGGCGATCAGAGTCAGTTCGTCGAGTGGGTCAACCTGCGGGTCAGCGGTATCGGCCCCATCAAGCGCCCCGTGCTGTCGGAGATCGCCGCCGGCACCGGAGCCGAAAGTGCCCGCACCGGAACGCGTCAGGCGTACTTCGACGGCTGGCACGAGACCGCGATCTACAGCCGTGCGGATCTCGGAGCCGGTGACACGATCACCGGACCGGCCGTCATCGAAGAATTCAGCTCCACCGTGCCGATCGATCCGGGCTTCTCCGCCCGCATCGACACGTTCGGCAACGTCCGCATCACCCGCACTCTCGACTCGAACGGAGCGAACTGATGACCGTCATCGACATGGTGAACAACAAGCCCTACCGGCTCTCTCCGGTCGACGCGCCTGCGCCTGATCCCGTTCTCGTCGAGATCGTGGCCGGCTACCTCGCAAGCGTCGAAATGGAAGTGGAGACGGCCATTTCGCGGACGTCGCGGTCCCCGATGATTCGTGACGCCCACGATTTCCGCGCCGGAATCCACGACCGCAATCTGCGCAAGCTGACGGGGCGTTCCTACTCCGCGCTGGTGCATCCGGTTGCCCGCGACTTCCCGCTGGAGACCATGAAGCCGGGTGACGTCTACTTCCACAACGACGTCTATCTCTCCGAGGGTGGCATCGGCCACCTGCCTGATCTCTGTGTCACGGTGCCGGTGTTCGCGACGAAGCCCGGCGACACCGAGCCGTCGGTCGTTGCTTTCGTGCAGGCCTTCGGCCATCACGACGACATCGGCGGCTGCTGCCCCGGCTCCATGCCGTCCGGTGCCACCACCGTGTACGAAGAGGGCCTGATGGTTCCGCCGATCAAGCTGTGGGATCAGGGCGTACCCAACCAGGCTGCATTGACGATCATGACGCGCAACTCGCGCATGCCCGACGCGTTGGCCGCCGATCTCGACGCCGAATGCTCGGCGTGCCTCATGGGTGCCCGGCGTATGACGGAGCTGTACGAGCGCTACGGCGTCGATACCGTCGAGGCGTGCTTCGACTCGATGATGGATGCCACCACCGAGATCTACCGTCGCGAGATCCTGAGCAAGATCCCCAAGGGTGAATACACCTGGGAGGACTACGCCGAGCACGACGGCGTCGACGAGCCCATGTTGCACGTTCAGCGGATCACGCTCACCAAGACCGGTCCGGAGGACGAGCGCGGCGAGCGACTCATCCTCGACTTCACCGGCACCGGACCGCAGGCCAAGGGCCCGATCAACCACTGTGGTGATTACGCCGACGGCAACTTCCTGGCCAAATGGCTTGCGCCGGTGCTCCGCAACCTCGCGGACTCCCCCGAGCGCATGGCCGAGCTCGACGTCAACGAGGGCGTCATCCCGCTGATCGAGATGAAGTTCCCCGAGAAGGGCACGCTCATCACCCCGATCTTCCCGGCCCCGACCAACGCTCGTACGTTCGTCATCCTGCGTCTGCTCGGTGTGCTCGCCGGCGTCGTGGCAAAAGCTGTGGACGGCAACATGCCTGCCGATCAGGAAACCATCCGCTACACGGGCGTGTACGGCGACGACTTCGACGGCAACTCGTACCTCATGCGTGAGGTGCTCGGTGGCGGCTCCGGTGGACGGCATTACGCGGACGGTGAAGACACCATCCACGTTGTGCCCGATTCGCGGAACCTGCCGACCGAGTTCACCGAGAGCCGCTTCCCGTTCATCGTCGAAAAGCTGGGACTGGCCAAGGATTCCGGCGGTGCCGGACGCTACCGCGGCGGCCTCGGTTACGAGAAGCACATCCGCATGCTCAAGGATGCGCATTTCATGTCCATCGCCGACCGTTCGATTCTCGCGTGCTGGGGCGTCAAGGGCGGCAAGGCCGGCGGATCGTTCTCGGTAACGCTGAATCCGGGCCAGCCCAACGAGCGTGAGTTCGACGCGTTGACGGATGCCGAGCCGATCCTGGCGGGCGACACCATCCGTATCCGCACGACGGGTGGCGGCGGCTGGGGCGATCCCCTGGAACGTCCCATCGAATCGGTGGAACAGGACGTGCTGTGGGGCAAAGTGTCTCGCGAGTTCGCGGCCACGGACTACGGCGTCGTGATTGCCGAGGGCACAGCGACCGCGGATGTCGAGGCATCGGAGAAGCTCCGCGCGGAGATGCGCAATGCACGCGGACTCGATGAGCCGTTCTTCGATCGTGGGCCGGGCTACGAACGCCTCTCCGGCGGCGCGAAGTTCGCCGAGTACGACTTCATCGATCGCTGAGATTCGCTGATGGCGCTCACTTTTTCCCGTGGCACCGACATCGCGATCCTCGGTGCCACGGGTAAGACCGGAAGAGCCGTCGCAGATGCACTCGACGGCATTGCACTGGTGCGGCGGCTGAGCCGTTCAGCGCCGGATTATCCGGTGGACTTGGAGACCGGTGAAGGCCTTACCGAGGCCTTCACCGGGTGCCGTGGGGTGTATTTCATTGCGCCCAATGTGCATCCGGACGAGCCGGCTCTAGTCTTGCGGGCGCTGGACGCGGCGGCGTCCGCCGGAGTGGACCACGTCGTCTACCACTCGGTGGCGTGGCCCTACAGCCCGAGGATGCCGCATCACATGGACAAGGCCCGCTGCGAGGAAGCGCTACGTGCTTTCAGTTCGGAGCGGGGCTTGCGCTGGACCATCCTGCAGCCGTGCGCCTATGCACAGAACTTTGAGGCGGTTCTGGACGGGACTGTTGCCGATCTTGCTGTGCCCTACAGCCTGGACACCACGTTCTCGTTCATCAGCCTCGACGATGTGGCCGAGGTGGCAGCCCGGATTCTGGTCGAGGGTGCGGACATTCACCACGGATCGACGTACGAGCTCGGCGGACCGGAGATGCTGAGCGTCAAAGACCTGATTCGTCTGGTCGAGACGATGACCGGTCGGGCGGTGTCGGTGAAGTCCATCGGTGTCGACGAGTGGATGAGCCTTCACGGCACCGGTTTGAGTTCCGATGCGCAACAGCGTCTCTCGGCCATGTTCGAGTACTACAACGGTCGCGATTTTCTCGCCAGCGGGGTTGTCACCGCTGCTCTGCTGGGTAGATCGCCGACGCCGATTCGCGCTCTGATTCGCTAGGACGGATCGCCCCTTGGCAATCTCGCGACGCGTGATCGACTGTCGACGCGCACAATGTTCACAGTTCGTAGACGCCTAGGAGGAACCGTGACCGATCCCGCACGCACCGATGAGTACTTTCTCGGCCTCGCCATCGAGCAGGCACAGATCGGCTGGGAGGAGGGCGGCGTTCCCATCGGCGCGGCACTCGTGCACGACGGCGAAGTACTGGCGGTGGGACGGAACCGACGCGTGCAGATGGACAGCGCAATTCGTCATGGCGAAACCGACTGCATCGAGCGAGCGGGGCGACTACCGGCTTCGGTGTACCGCAAATCCGTTCTCTACACCACCCTGTCCCCGTGCTTCATGTGCGCGGGAACCGCATTGCTGTACGAGATTCCGCGAATCGTCATCGGCGAGAACCGCTCGTTCGAGATGTCGGAGAGTCTGTTGCGCGAGCATGGAGTACAGCTCGACGTCGTCGACGACCCCGCCTGTCTGCAGCTCATGGAACGCATGTTGGCGGAGCGCCCAGGCCTGTGGCTCGAAGACATCGGCGAGGAGGCATGAGCAACCGAGCCGATCACGAGTCCACCGCACAAAAGGCCGACGAACCGGTCGACCTGGACTACCCCGTCACGCCCGTGCCCCGCACTGCCCGCAAGCCGTTCTTCTCGTTGGCCATCGTTCTGCTGGGCTTCACCATCTTCACGCCGACAATGCTGGCCGGTGCTGCGCTCGGCACGGCGTTCAGTTTCTGGACCCTCATCCTGGTGATCGTCGCCGGCTCGGCGATTCTGGGCGCGTACGTGGCCATGATGGGATTTGCCGGTGCACGTACAGGTTTGACGACCGTGCTCATGGCGCGTTACAGCTTCGGCTCCCGCGGATCCAAGCTCGCGTCGTTGCTCCTCGGTGGTACGCAGATTGGTTGGTATGGCGTCATCATCGGCACCATCGGTGAGCTCACCTCGCAGGCATTGGGCTGGGAGTCCTATGCCGCGCGGGCGGCGGTCATGATCGGTGCGAGCATCCTCATGTGCATCACCGCCTGCTACGGATACCGCGGGATGTACTGGGTCTCGGTCGTGTCGACGCCATTGATTATTGCCTTGGCGTGTTGGGTGGTCTCCCGCTCTCTCGACGAGGTCGGTGGGTTCTCCGGTCTGACGTCGATCGCACCCACGACGACCATGACGGTCACGCTCGCCATCACGACGGTCGTCGGCACTTTCGTCTCCGCGGGGACACAGGCACCCAATTGGACTCGATTCGCACGATCCGGGTCGCAAGCGGCGTGGGCGTGCATCATCGGGTTCCTTCTCGGCAACGGAATGATGATTCTGTTCGGAGCGATCGGAGCAATCACCTTCGGTGAGGGCGATTTCGTTCTGGTTCTCTACAACCTGGGACTCGTCGGCTGGGGCCTGATTCTGCTCTTCGGTAACCTGTGGAAGAGCAACGCCGACACCGCCTATGCCTTCGGAGTTGCCGGCGCAGAGATGTTTCGGCATCCCCGCAAGGCACCGTTCATCATCGGCGGCTGCGTAATCGGAACCCTGCTCGCGCTCGTCGGTGTGCACAATCATCTGGTCGACTACCTGAGTTTGCTCGGTACCTTCATTCCTCCGTTGGGCGGTGTTCTCATTGGAGACTTCCTGTGCCGCTGGCGTCGGGGTATCCCCGAGGGGCACACTCCCCCGCTCGTGCACTGGCGACATCTCGCGGTGTACGCCTTTGCCGCATTCCTTGCTTGGCTGTCCGGGGAACTCGACATCGGAATCCCGCCGTTGATCGGCATCATCGTCGCCATCGCACTGACGGTGGTTCTGCATCGACGCGCCGCTGCGTCAGCACATGGCTCCCTGGCCGTTTAGGGTTGTCGACACGACTGTCAACCCCGACGCCAGTGTTGGTCGAAAGAGGTGGCCGAAACCGATGATCATCACCGGGCTGTTCTTCGCCGAGTACGCGCGAGTCAGCGAAGACATGCTGGACATTCTCGGCGGTGTCTGGGATACCTGCACGGTCCCTCGCGACACCCGCATGCTCGAATGCCGTCTGGTCGCGCTGCTACAGACCGGACCCGACGACATCGGTAAGGACTTCCCCACGACGCTCGAAGTGCTCGACGCGAAGGGCGAACACATCGTCAATCAGCGGGGCCTCCAGATCCCCGGCGCCGGCTTCACCGGCGAGAATCGATTCTGGTTCCTGCCGATGCAGATGGTCTTCCGGGACGAAGGACGGCACAACTTCATCCTCAGCGCCGGCGGGGCCACAGCGAGTGTCGGGCTTCGCATCGCCTTCGGCTGACGTCAGTTGTTGATCGTCTCCCGCGCGGCACCGCGCTCCACCACTCGACGAGCAGTTCGGGCCACAGCCTCGTCGATCAGGAATCCCTTGCTGTCGACGGCCACTCCTGAGGTGGCACGTTCCAAGTCGGCCAACAGTTGCTCTGCCTCCAGAACTTCCGACTCCGACGGCACGAACACCGTTCGCACAGGCCCGAGTTGAGCCGGATGAATACACGCACGCCCGACAAAACCGAGACCGGCCAAAGTGCGGGTATCGGCCTCGAACGCTTCGGCATCGCGGAAGTTTCGCGACACCGCAGCAGGCGGTGGATCGATCCCCGCCGCGACGCTGGCCGCCACCACCTGAGCACGCACGAACGACAATGACTCCGCGGAACCGTCGACGCCGAGATCGGCGGCCAGGTCCACTTCCCCGATTTGGAGAAACTTGACCCGAGGCGCGCGGGCAATCTCGAGAGCGGCAAACACTCCGGCGGCCGTCTCGATCAGTGGCGAGACCACGACGCCGCTCGCACCGAGAAGTGCGTCGGCCTGCTCTATCTCCCGAGCAGACGACACCTTCGGCAACCAGATACCGGTCAGATTGGGGTGCAACACCGCGCGAATATCGCTCTCCTGCAACGCCCCAGGATTGACACGCACCCAGATCTGCACGTCACCCGGCTCGCAGGAGGCAACCCACGCGGCCACCGTCGCACGCGCATGGTCCTTGTTCGCCGCAGTGACGGCGTCCTCGAGATCCAACACCACCGCGTCGGTACCCGAATTCAGCGCCTTGTCGAACCGCTCCGGCACATCCCCCGGGACGTAGAGGTACGTCAGAGCGGTCCTCATCCGATGACGCCCGTGCCCGCTACGAGGGACTTGGCAATGACGGTGCGCATGATGTCGTTGGTGCCCTCACCGATGGCCATGAGAGGCGCATCGCGGTAGAGACGTTCGACGACGAACTCGGTGGAGTATCCGTAGCCACCGTGGATGCGCATCGCTTCGAGGCTGGCGGTGATGGCGGCCTCGGACGCGAAGTACTTCGCCATGCCCGCTTCCATGTCCACGCGCTTACCCGAATCCGCCTGCGACGCCGCCCAGTACGTCATCAAGCGTGCGGCCTGCAGCTGGGTCGCGATGTCGGCAATCTTGAGCTGGATGGCCTGGAACTCGGCGATGGGCTGACCGAATGCGGTGCGCTGCTTGGCGTATTCGAGGGCGGCGTCGTAGGCAGCCTGCGCGATGCCGACGCTGCGGCCGGCGATGTTGAGACGGCCGATCTCGAGACCCGACAGTGCCTGCTGCAGACCGCGACCCTCGACGCCACCGAGCACTGCGTCGACGGGGACCCGTACGTCGGTGAACGTGATCTCGCACGATTCGGTGCCCTTGTAGCCGAGCTTGCCCATGTCGCGCTGCACCTCGAACCCGTCGGTCGTGGTGTCGATCAGTAGCAGCGACATTCCCTTGTGCGCGGGCGTCGTGGTGGTGTCGGTCTTGACCAGTACCGGAAGCACATTCGCGTGGCGCGCGTTGGTGATCCACGTCTTCGCACCGTTGACGACGTAGTGGTCGCCGTCGCGCTTGGCGGTGGTCTTGATGCCCTGCAGGTCGGTTCCGGCACCGGGCTCGGTCAGGCCGACTCCCGTACGCCATTCACCGGTCGCAAGCTTGGGCAGCAGTGTCTTCTTCTGCTCGTCGGTACCGTGCTTGCCGATCATCCAGCACGAGAGGTTGTGGCTGCCGAGAATTCCGGCGACACCCATCCATCCGCGGGCGAGTTCCTCGTACACCAAAGTGAACGAGACCTTGTCGAGGTCGAGGCCGCCGTACTCCTCCGGGGTCGTGATGCCGAACAGGCCCATGGCCTTCATGTGCTCGACGATCTCGGTGGGGTATCGGCCCGTCTTCTCCCACTCGTTGGCGACCGGGATGATTTCCTTGTCGACGAAGGTGCGCAATGCTTTGCGGAAGGCCGTCTGCTGCTCGTCGTACGTGAAGTCCATGATGATGTCCTGTCGATTGGGGTGTCGTCGATCGAAGTGTCACGGTGCCGGCGCGATGGCTGCGGCGAGGTCGAGGATGGCGGTCAAATCGGTTTCGTCGACCAACCCGAGGATGCGGTCGGCCAATTCGGTGGCACGAGAGTCGTTGCCACAGTTGGCGAGAAACTTCTCCAGCAGACGGTCGTCGCTCAGCGGGAACCCGGCGGATCCCTGACTGCCGCCGACGGAGGCGTCGAGCACTCGACCGTCGGTGAGCGTGAGAACCGCCCTGCCCGACGCGGCGGCCGCGGGAACCTCGGACGGGAGGTTCGTCACCCGCACCTTGCGGGCAGTGACGAGAACGTCCTCGCGCGCGATGGATTCGTCGGTGTAGGTCGAGACGGTGATCGCTCCGTCGTGCAGAAGCGCGGCCACACTCCAGGGCAGATCGAACTTGCCGTCGTAGGTGCTGCGCGGGGACGCGACCCCGGTGTTCGGGCCGCACACGAAGGGACTCGAATCGGGGTGCACGAAGACCTCGATGTCGGCGATCTCGCCTACGTGAACCGCATTGTCTGCGAGTGCTTCCGATACCGCGTCGAGCGTCACGTGCATCAGCTGGCAACTCGGATACGGCTTGATGCCGATGCGGGTGGCTTCCCACCGCGTGCCGAGCCCCTCCGTCAACGCCGCGAAGTTCGTCGGCCGATCGGTCAGCGCAGCGTAGATGCCGCGTCGACCTTCGAGAACCGACGATGGTCCCGTGGCACCGGCGGCAGCGAGCCGGGCGGCAAGCACACCGTTCATGCTCGCCGATCCGGGATGCAGTGCCTTGGTGTCGGCGTCGGTATCGAGAAACTCGAGCAGCCCCGAGCTGGACGACCCGGCGATGCCCAGGGCGTTGACCAGTGTTTCGGTGTCGAACTTCGAGAGGTGGCCGGCGACGAGCGCGGCGGTCAACGGTCCCACGGCTGCCGTCGCATGCACGCCCCGAGCGTGGAATCCGTGCGGACTGACTTCACCGAGGCGGCAGGCAGTTTCGAGACCGAGGGCTGCGGCGGTCAGCACGTCTGCACCAGAGGCCGATACCTGCTGCCCGACGGCGAATGCCGCAGGAAGAGATACGGCCGTCGCGTGGACCAGTGCGCCCGCATGCGTGTCGTCGAAGTCCAGGGAATGCAGCATCACCCCGGTCGCGAAGGCGGCTGCCGGTGCGGACAGGCCTCGGGTGCCGGTGAGAGGCCGCGCCTCCGGTGGGCCTCCGAGGGCGTCGGCCACTGTCCAGCCCGGTCGGCCGTAGCCGAGACGTTGGGCCGCAACGGTATTGCCGACGCCATCGAGAAGGTGTCGCGCCGCCGAGTGCCGGACGTTCTCGGGCAGGTCGGCAACGGTCACACTCGATGCCCACTCTGCCAAGATCGTCGAACTCACGCCCGAACCTCGTCCTTCGCCGTACCGAAGGCACCCTCCGCCTTCAGTTTCGCGACGCGTTCGTCGTCGTAGCCCAGTTGCTCGCGCACGATGTCGTCGAAGTGCTCGTTGCGCTGCGGCGCTCGGCGGTACTGCTTGGCCTCGGAACCGAAGTTCACCGGTGAGGCGACCTGACGGACCGTGTTGTAGACCGGGTGCTCGGTCTCGACCACGAGATTGCGTGCGAGCGTGTGAGGTTCGGTGAGTGCGTGCTCGACGTCGTTGATCGGACCTGAAGGCACCCCGGCAGGGCCGAGCTTCGAGAGCCAGTGATCGACGGTATTCGTGGCGAACACCTCTTCCAGGATCGGCAGCAGCACGTCCTGATGCTTGCCACGCAGCGAGAAGTTGCTGAACCGCGGATCGGCACCGAGGTCCGGGCGATCGATGGCGACGACGAGCCGGTCCCAGAACTTCTCCTTCGCGCAGCCGACGATGAGCCAACCGTCCGTCGCCTCGAAGGCCTGGAACGGCACCAGGGACGGGTGCGCCGAGTTCTTCGTACGGATCGGCTCGAAGCCGGCGTTGAGATGCCACGTCGCGGGATACGTGAGCAGAGACATCGCTGTGTCGTACAGCGAGACGTCGCAGTCACCGCCGATGCCGTCGCGCCGGGCTGCGTGCAGTCCTGACAGCAGCGAAATGGCGGCGACGAAGCCACCGGAGTAATCGACCAGCGACAGACCGGATTTGGTGGGCGGGCCGTCCGGGTCGCCGGTAACGCTCATCCAGCCGGCGAGACCCTGCAGGATGTAGTCGTAGCCAGGCTCTTTCGACCGCGGACCGGTCATGCCGAAACCGGTGAGACTGCAGCACACGATCGCGGGATTGAGATGCTTGAGCTGGTCGTAGGTGATGCCGATCTTCTCCGGCACGTCACCACGGAGGTTGGAGTAGACCGCGTCGCTGGTACGGACGAGGTCCTCGAACACCGCTCGGCCACTCGGGGTCGAAAGGTCCAGGGAGAGAGACCGTTTGTTGCGGTTGAAGCTCTCGAAGAACAGCGAGTCCTCGCCCTCGTTGTAGGGCGGCACGTAGCGTCCGACGTCGCCGCCGACGCTGGGGTCCTCGATCTTGATGACATCCGCGCCCAAATCGGCGAGGTGCAGGCTGCCGAACGGGCCTGCGCCGTACTGCTCGAGCGAGATGATGCGGACGTCTTCGAGTGGCCTCATGCGTCGGAATCCTTAGTCTGGGGAAGTTCGAGCGGGCCGTTCTGCGCTTCGGGGAAGTAGTTCTGCCCGATGCCGCTGTCCCGGGTGGCGACCATGACCGAGCGCTTCCACGAAATAACCTCGACGCCATCTTGATTGAGGCCGCGAGTGATCATCGAGACTATGCCGGCGTAGGGGCGTGATTCGGACTTACGCAGTCCGGTGCAGATGCTTTCGGCGTAGAGCGTGTCGCCTGCGTACACCGGGTGCGACATCTTGATGTCGGTGAAGGCGAGGTTCGAGATCGCGTTCTGGCTCATGTCGATCACCGAAAGTCCCAGTACCACAGAGACTGTGAAGCCGGAGTTGACGATGACCTTCCCATCGGTGATGGGGTTCTGCGATGCCAGGTGCGCGTTGAAATGGTTCTGGTTGGTGTTGAGCGACAGCAGCGTGATCCACGTGTTGTCGGTCTCCGTGATCGTCCGCCCGAAGGGATGTTGGTAGACGTCCCCCACGGTGTAGTCGTCGAAGAAGCGCCCCAGAACGGCCGGATGGATTGCCACCGTGTCTCCTCGTGTCGGTTTGGCGAGTGCCTTACCTAGACCATAAACATCAGACGTTTACGCCGTCAAGGGTTCGAGAAAACCGGTAATCAGCAGACTTCACTTGAATCGACTCGATAAAGAGCAGATGTTTATGGGTTACGGAGTCGATCCATCTGGCGGTACGAGTCGCCGAGGTGGTCGAGATGCTTACGCATCAGATCCATCGCAGCCATCGAGTCACCGGACTCCACCACGTCGAGCAGTCCCCGGTGGTCGCTGTCGACGCATTGCCAGAACCCATCGGGTGCATGATCGCGGCCGAATCGGCCGGACAGGACACGGAAGACGGGAGCCGTGATGAGCTCGAGCAGGGGGTTGTGGGCTGCGCGCAGCAAGACGAGGTGAAATTCCTGGTTCTTGGCGAAGGTCTCGGGCCCCTGCACGTCGTTGGGGTCGAAGATCGTCGCGTTGAGCTGCTCGAGATGCTCGTCGGTGCGGCGGAACGCAGCGATGCCTGCGGCCGGTACCTCCATCAGGTTGCGCACTTCCATCAGCTGGTCGACGGTGACGGTCTCGGCGGCGGCCATCAGGGCCACACCGGTTTCCAGATGCTCACTGATGTGTCCGACGCTGGGGACGGCGACGAAGCTTCCTCCGGTCACTCCCCTGGTCGTCTCGATCAGGTTCTGACTGGCCAGGGACCGGAGAGCTTCACGAATGGTGCTACGGCCGACGCCGAACTCGGCGGTGAGCTCGGCCTCGCCGGGCAGCCGCTCCCCCGGTTGCAGCTCACCGGACAGAATGCGGCTCCGAAGATGGCCGGCGAGAACCGCATACGCGGGGACGCTCTTGGCGGTCGCCTTGAGCGGAGCCGATTGGGCCACGTCTTCCCCCTGATGTCGCTCGACTGTTTTTACTGACCGGTCGGCTCGAGCTTATCGTGGCCGACGCTCCGAGATGCGGAGATCGCACCCTTCGATACATCCGCCTTTTATCGAGAAAACACGCAAATCGGCTCCGGCGAGGACCGTTATTTGGACAAAGCCGACGCAATACATCAGAGGTATTGCTTTTCCTTGCGATTACCCGCACTATGACTGAAGTCACCTCAGCAGTGACCCCACGACTTCGTAGGACACGCGGAGCACGCCTTCCCGCTCCCCTCGGGCACCGACAGAACGGACGCAGCATGAAACGCATTGGAGTCGACGTCGGCGGCACGTTCACCGACCTCGTCCTGTGGGACGACGACGGCACGGTCGTCGTGCACAAGACCCCGTCTACCAATCACGACCCCTCGATCGGCACGATGGACGGAATCAAGGTCCTCGCCGAACGCGCCGGGATCGACCCGTCCGAGATCGACATGTTCTTCCACGGCACCACCGTGGCCACCAACATCGTGCTCGAGCACAACGGTTGCGACGTCGGCATGATCACCACCGAGGGTTTCCGCGACTTGCTGCACATCGCGCGCAAGAAGCGTCCTCTCAATTACTCGAATTACCAGGATCTTCCGTGGCAGAAGTGGCAGCTCGTGCCACGGCGCAACCGTCGGGTGGTCCCGGAACGCATCGATGCCGCAGGAAATATTCTGACCCCGCTCGACGAAGATGCTGTGCGAGAACAGGTTCGCCTGCTGCGCGAGCGAGGCGTGCAGGCCATCGCCGTCGCATTCCTGCACGCGTACCGCAATCCGACTCATGAGCAACGCGTCAGAGCCATCATCGAGGAGGAGTTCCCCGGCGTCTTCATCTCCCTCTCCAGCGAGGTCGCGCCGCAATACCGCGAGTACGAACGCTTCTCGACCGCAGCGCTCAACGCCTTCATCGGACCGAAGACCTCGAAGTACATCGAGAATCTCGCCGGTAAGGCCAAGGCCGCGCAGGTCGGCGAAGACGTGCATCTCATGACCTCCGCGGGCGGGCTCGTCACCTCGCGTAGCGCCAGCGAAATCCCGGTCTCGCTTCTGACCAGCGGTGTGGTCGCCGGCCTGCTCGGCGGGTGCGCCATCGGCAAAGCGTCCGGTTTCCCCAGTGTCATCACACTCGATGTCGGCGGAACCTCCGCGGACGTCGGCGTGGCCCCGGACGGCGCGCTGCGCATGAAGCATCTGCTCGATACCCGGATCGGTGACTATCACGCGATGGTGCCGATGGCCGAGGTCGACACCATCGGTGCCGGTGGCGGTTCCATTGCCGTGGTCGACGACGGCGGCATGTTCCGCGTCGGACCGCGCAGTGCGGGTGCCGTACCCGGACCCGCCTGTTACGGACACGGCGGCACCGAACCGACCTCCACCGATGCCATGGTGATGATGGGATGGCTGCGCGAGAAGAGCTTCCTGTCCGGAACCATGGAGGTCAAGCCCGAGCTGGCGCGAGAGGCGATCCAGACTCATATCGCTGACATGCTCGACACCCCACTCGACGACGCCGCGATGGGCATCTTCAAGATCCTCGCCCATTCCATGACCGAGGCCATCAGTCTGCACTCGGTGCGCAAAGGCTATGACCCACGCGACTTCTCACTGATCGCCGAGGGTGGTGCTGGTCCGCTGTTCGCCTGGCAGATCGCCGACCAGCTCGGTATTCCGCGCGTCATCGTGCCCGGTCACCCCGGCATCACCTCGGCTGTGGGCCTGCTCACCACCGACATCCGCTACGAGGAGCCGACGACGGTCTGGACGTCGTCTGCGGACCCGAACATCGAACTGCTACAGGAGCAGGTCGAGCGCCTGTCCGCGCTCGCCGTCGCGCAGCTCGAGAAGGACGGTGTTGCGGCCGAGAACATTTCGCTCGAACGCAGCGTCGACTGCCGTTACGTCGGCCAGGGATACGAATTGCGCGTCGCTGCGCCGGACGGCGAGATCGACGACGTATGGGTCAAGACCGTCGCGGAGGCGTTCCACGACGTGCACGGCCGCACCTACTCACAGCGGTTCGACGACAAGCCCGTGCAGCTGATCAACGTCCGTGTCACCGGTGTGGGTGCGGTCCCGCACGTGCAGATCGCCGACATCGCCGTGGGCACCGCCGACTCCTCGGCCGCGATCAAGACGACCACGCAGGCGCTGTTCTGGCAGGACGAGACGTCCGCGCCGCAGTGGGTGGACACCCCGGTCTACGAGCGGTCGTTGTTGTTGGCGAACAACGAGATCGACGGTCCCGCGATCGTCGAACAGTTCGATTCCACCACGATCATCGGCATGAATCAGCACGCCACCGTCGACGCCGTCGGCCACATCATCATCGAGAGGAACCCCGCATGAGCAAGGCGCTGATGCCCACCACCGGAGTGTCACTGGCGGGCGAATCCACTCGAACCTGGAACGACGTCGAGGTCGATCCCATCACGCTGCGCGTCATCGGCGGAGCCCTGCAGTCGATGGCCAAGGAGATGGCGCAGGTGCTCTACCGCATGGCGTACTCCTCGCTCATCCGCGAGTCCGAGGACCTCGGCGCGGGCATCTTCGACATCAACGGACGCGAACTGTGTGAATCGGATTCGACTCCGATGCACTGTGGTTCGATTCCCGCCTACATCAAGGGTGTCAACCGTCGCCTCGCCGGAACGTACAAGCCCGGAGATGTGGTGCTGCACAATCATCCGTACCACGGTGCGGCCCACTCCCCCGATTACGGCGTGATCATTCCGATCTTCTGGCAGGGCGAGCACATCGGGTTCGCCGGGTGTACCGGACACGTGTCCGACGTCGGCGGCAACTTCCCCGGCCTGTGCATGGACGTCGTCGACGTGTGGGCCGAAGGCAAGCTGATGGACTCGATGAAGATCTACGAGGCCGGGGTCCGCAACGACTACCTGATTCAACACATCCTGGACAACGTCCGTACACCGGAACAGAACCGCGGCGACCTCGAAGCGTTGATCGCGTGCTCACGGATCGGGGAGAAACGATTCACCGAGCTGCTCGAGAAGTACGGCCTCGACACCGTCATGAGTGCGGGCGAACGCTGGATGGACTACTCCGAATCCATGCTGCGCAAAAAGATTCGCGAGATTCCCGACGGCAGCTACACCGCGCCCATCGGATACCTCGACGACGACGGTAAGAACCGCGACGAACCGCTCAAGGTGGCCGTTCGGGTGCAGGTCGAGGGTGAGGACATTCTCATCGACCTCACCGGCTCCAACAGCCAAGTGCCCACCGCGTTCAACGTCCCGTTCGAGGGTTCAGTGCTGCCGGTGGCCGTCTCGGCCATTCGCACGATTCTGCTCGACGAGGACCTCACCGAGGAGTTCGTTCCCCAGAACGACGGGTGCTTCCGCCCCGTCAAGGCCTATGCCCCCGAGGGCACGATCTTCAATCCGGACTTCCCCGCATCGTGCTTCGCGCGGTTCTCGCAGGTGAACCGCGTGTTCGACTCGATCAACTTGGCTCTGGCCCCGGTGCTTCCGGACCATGCGATCGCGGGATCGTCTGCGGCTCTGTGCGCCATCGCTTATTCCGGTATCGCGCCGGACGGCGAATCCTATTGGGTCTACATCGAAATCAACGAGGGCTCGTACGGCGGCCGCAACGGCAAGGACGGCATGGACGCTGTCGACGCCCTGATGGCCAACACGCGCAACAACCCGATCGAGGAGCTCGAGCTCAATCACGCCATGCGCGCGTTGCGCTACGAGCTGCGCGACGAGGCTCCCGCACCGGGCAAGTGGCGCGGCGGTATCGGCAGTGTGCGAAAGTGGTTGATGGAGACCGATACGTTCCTCGGTTCCGAGGCCGACAACCGGTCGGACCCGCCGGCCGGAGCCCTCGGTGGCCACAACGGTGTGTCCGGCTCGTTCACCAGAAATGCCGGGACCGACCGCGAGGAAGTGTTGTACTCCAAGGTCACTCAGGAGACGATCCGTTCCGGTGAGACGCTGGAGATCAAGCTGCCCTCGGGCGGTGGCTTCGGAAACCCGTTCGAGCGTGATCCCTTCCAAGTGCTCAGCGATGTCTGGGACGAGTACCTCACCGAGGACGATGCTCGACGCGACTACGGTGTGGTCGTGAACACCGATTCGTGGACGGTCGACGAGGACGCGACGGCCGAGCTCCGCGCCCGGAGCGCAGCCTGATCGAGGATGGGACCTTCGGCGGTGTCGTCCGGTGGATAGACGACCGGAACGACACCCCGGGGCCCCTGTCCGGCCTGCGCATCGGCGTCAAGGACAACATCGACGTGGCCGGTGTCGAGACCACCTGCGCGTCGGAGTTCTTCGAGAACAACGTCGCCGACGCTGATGCCGAGGTCGTCGTCCGCCTGCGTCGCGCGGGCGCGTCGGTGGTCGCGAAACTGAACATGGCCGAGTTCGCCGTCGGCGTCACCTCACAGAACTCGGCCGCAGGCCCGTCGTACAACCCGTGGCATCGCGATCGGGTGCCGGGCGGGTCGAGTGGCGGATCCGGGATCGCCGTCGCCGCCGGATTGGTCGACGCGTCCCTCGGCACCGACACCGGCGGGTCGGTTCGCCTCCCCGCCGCCGCGTGCGGCATCACCGGTCTACGCCCGAGCTGGGGATCGATCAGCAACGACGGTGTGTTCCCGGTGAGCGAGCAGTTCGACACCGTCGGCCCGATGGCGCGGTCGGTCGATGAGGTGAAGGCCCTCTTCGACGTCCTGTCCCCCAGCCCATCCAAGCCCTCGGACGTCACGCGCATCGGTGTCCCCACCGTGTTCCTCACCGCAGACGTGGACTCGGGCGTCGCGCAGACCGTTGCGGCCGCGGTGCGCACGTTCGCCGAACTGGGGTACGAGATCGTCCCCATCGAGCTGGGGCATGCCGCCAATGCCCAGGACATCGTCTACACGATCGTCTACAGCGACCTCGCTCGCCGCCATCGGCACCGGCTCGACACGGAGCCTTCTCGCTTCCAGCCCGCGACTTACGAGCGAATAAGGTTGGGCCTGAGCATCTCCGAGTCCGACCATGCCCGTGCACTCACCGGCCGCGATCGGTTCCGTCAGGCCATGACCGCCACGTTCGAGATTGTCGACGCGGTGCTGTCCCCGGCCATGCCCGTCGATGTTCCCCCGAGGGACGGGGGCGACGACGTTGTCGCGCTCTCGCGCCGGATGGGACAATTCACGTATCCGTGGTCGTTGCACGACGGTCCGACGCTCGCTCTGCCGGTCGGGTTCCACCCGTCCTCGGGCATGCCGGTGGGAGCTCAACTCACCGCTGCGGCGCATCGTGAGGGTGCGTTGTTCGGTGTAGGCGAGCGCTATCAGTCGGTGAGCAACTGGCATCGGGCCACGCCACCGCATACATCAGATCTTTAGCATGAGTTGCTCGGCCGTTTGCGTGGTATTGTCCGATTTTGCCTCACCTTGACGCCCTAAACATCTTATGTTTAGGTGGGTAATAGCTGTTACGTACGTCTCACTACGGGTGAAGATGCGACAGCCGACACTCCCACTTCGGCACCGTCACGCCGATCATCCAGCGAGGACGCAGATGCATTTACGCCGAGCCACGTCCATCATGGCAGCACTGACGCTGTCCACCGCATTGGTGGCCTGTGGATCCGATCCCGGTCCCGACGCGGACCCCGACAACCCAGTCACGATCGATGTCACCGTCTCGGCAGCGGCCGAAATCTACAGCATCCCTTGGCTTGTCGCGCAGAAGCAGGGACTGTTCGAGAAGCACGGCGTGATCGTGGAGAACATCGTGCCGGGCAAGGGCGGAAGCGCGACCATGCGCACGCTGCTCGACGGCAACATCCCCATCGGCGAGGTCAGCTACCCGTCGATCGTCCAGGCCGACGCGGCCGGCTCCGAACTGCGCATCGTCGGCGGCGGCACGCAGGGGCCGTACCCGATGAATTTCTACGCGCTCGCCTCGAACCCCAACATCAACTCCATCGAGGACGTCCGCCGCTGGGCCTACACCCGACCCAACTCGGCCTCCGACGCCCTCACCCGCCTCATTCCCTCACTCGCGGGCGTAGACGCCGGCCAGATCGAGCGGGTCGCCTCCGGCGGAATCGGCGAGGGGTTTGCACTGCTCGAAGCCGGCAACGTAGATATCGCCCTCGTCCCCTCCATCGTCGCCGAGCAGCGACCGGAGGACTTCAAGCTGATCGTCAGTAGCCCTGACTACATGTCGCGGTTCCTGCAGTCGACGATCACCACAACGAAGGATTACGCCGCGAGCAATCCCGGCGTCGTACGAGCCATCAACGCCGGCTACACCGAGGCGGTCGCGTCGATCGAGGCCGATCCTGTTGCCGCCGCGGAGATCTACGCGGCGTACACGGGATTCGACGTCGAGTCGGCCACCGCAGTGGTCGAACGCGCGTCCTCGGTCGGCACGTGGGGCGGCGGCTTCGACACAGCGTCCGTCGAATCCGCTCAGGACGGCGTGGAAGCGTCGGGGAGCGATCGCGTACCCAATTTCTGCACTCTGTTCGACCCGGAGTTCCTCGCCCAAGGAGTCGAGAACGATGTCCCCGGCGACTGCGACTCCTGACAGCATTTTCCCACCACCAGAAGGTAGCGACGTGACTCACGCAGCGACTCGACCCCGCCCCGACACCACCTCCGCCATCGCCGTCGCATCGTCGGTGTCGCGGCGCTTCGGTGATGTGACCGCACTCCACGAGATCGACTTGTCCATCGGCCGAGGCGAATTCGTCTCCGTGGTCGGCCCCAGTGGCTGCGGCAAGTCCACTCTGCTCGAGGTGTTTGCCGGACTACAGGATCACGACGGCGGCACCGTGCACGTCGACGGCCAACCGCTGACCGGCCCTCGGTCCAAGACGGCAGTGATCTTCCAGGAATCGGCGACGCTGCCCTGGCGGACCGTCCGCGACAACGTTGCGTTCGCTCTCGAAGTCCGAGGTGTCGGCAAGAAAGAGAGACGCGCCCGCGCCGACGAGCTGCTGAACACTGTGGGGCTGAGCAAGTTCGGCGACCACTACCCCACCCAGTTGTCCGGCGGTATGCGCCAGCGTGTGGCCATCGCGCGCTGCCTCTCCATGGAGCCCGACCTGATTCTCGCGGACGAGCCGTTCGGTGCACTCGACGAGCAGACGCGACTGGTGATGTCGTACGAGCTTCTCAAGATCGTCGAAAAGCTCACGTGCGGAGTTCTGTTAATCACCCACAGCATTCAGGAAGCGGTACTGCTGTCCGATCGCGTGCTGGTGATGAGTGCACGGCCCGGTCGATTCATCGACGAGGTGGACATCGATCTTCCGCGTCCGCGGTCCGAAGACGTACTGGCCAGTACCGACGCTGTCGCTCTGCACGAACGTATCTGGTCGCGGCTGCGGGACGAGGCCAAGAAGACGATGAGCATCGAACCATGAGTGCGCCCACGCGCGAGAGCACGCGCGCCTCCGTGGTCCCCGGATACATCCGGCCTGCCCCCTTCAAACAACTCGGTCTCCCCGCATGGGGATGGACGGTGCTCATCCTCGTCGCGGCACTGGTTGCCATCGACATCTCGGCACGGTTCTTCGCCTCACCACTGGACATCGTTCCGGTGACCGACATGATCTCGACGTCGCTGAGCCTGCTGACCGACCCTGACTTCCTGATCGACGAGTTGGGCCGGACGCTGGGGATCATCGTTCTTGCCTTCGTGCTGAGCTCCGTACTCGGTGTCGCCGCCGCCTACGTCCTGTGGCGATACGAGCTGTGGGACAGAGCGTTTCAACCGTATCTCAACGTCTACTACGCGGTCCCGACGTTCGCGCTGTACCCGATCATGGTGGTGTTGTTCGGTGCGGGTGTGGCTCCGATCGCCATTCTGTCCACCATCTTCGCGTTTGGTGTGGTGGCGTTGAATGCAAGAACCGGCTTCAATGCGGTCTCTCCGATCGTCACCAAGCTCGGCACCACGCTGATGTTGACGCGGTGGCAGTACTTCCGATCGGTGCTCCTTCCGTATGCGCTGCCGAGCATCGTGACCGGACTGAAACTGGGACTCTCGTACGCCGTCATCTCGGTGTTGGCCAGTGAGTTCATCCTGTCGACTCAAGGCCTTGGCCACTTCATCTCGATCGCCTACGACGGGTTCGACATCGCCGACATGTACGCCGGGATCCTCATCGTGGCGCTGATCGCTTTGCTCTCGACCTCGCTGATCTCTCTCGCGCTCAACCGATTCGATTGGAGGCGCCGCTGATGAGCAGCACCTTGGACAGAGTAGCCACCGCCCCCACAATTCCCCCGAAGGTGACCTCCTCCGCGGGCCGCACCAACGCCCGACGGTTCCTCCCCCCTCTGGTCGTGGCCGTCGTCGCGGTCTTGATCTGGTGGGTCGCGGCGGCTCTCGTCGACAGTCTCATCTTCCCGACGCCGGCCGAGGCCATGGCCTCACTCTTCGAGGACCTGGGCAAGGCTGACTTCCGCGCCAATGTCGGCGACTCCCTGCGCATTCTCGTACTCGCGTTCCTGGCGAGCACCGTCGTGGGTTCCCTGCTGGGACTGACGCTGGGCCTGAGTCCGTTCTGGACTCGAACCATCGCCCCGATCGTCTACTCCATCAACAGCATCCCGAAGATCGTGCTGTACCCGATCTTCCTGTCGTTCCTCGGCATCGGCGCATTGAGCCGATTCGGCTTCTCCTTCTACGCCGCCTTCATCCCGATGTTTCTCGTCGCGGTCGAGGCGACGGCATCGGTCCAGAGAATCCATCTCAAGATGGCGGCGTCATTGCAGGTGAGCTGGCCCAGGCTGATCCGTCAGATCGTGATTCCGGCAGTGCTGCCGGCGCTGGCGACGGGTATGCGGATGACCTTCGGCCTGGCGTTCTTGGGTCTGCTTCTCGCCGAGATGTTCTCGTCGTCCAGCGGCATCGGATACGAACTGCTCCGCAACGTCAGCCTGGTGCGCATGGAAAACATCATGGGCACGGTTGTGTTGATCCTCGTGATGGCACTGCCACCAACCATCGCCCTGCAGTGGTTGGAGAGCCGCATCACCTCAAAATACGGCGGATCTTGAACCGGCACAACCTTACTCATCGCGAAAGCAACGGTCTTGATGCCGAACAGGCCAAATACGAAGCACCGCGCCGCTGGAGCAGACAAAGCTTCCGAACGCTCACATCACAACGGCCAAGCGAAAACTGGTCAAGCTGCACTTCAGAATACCGACTACCATGCACCCGTCGCGGCTTCGCCTCCTGTCGAACCGCTATTGACAGCCGCACCGTCACCGTCACGTCCAATCTCTTCGTGTACACGGTACCGACAACACTCGAGAGCATGCTGGCGACATTGCGCTCCTGATACACCAGTCTTGAGCGTCTGGTTCTCAGGTGACCGAGAAACCGTGCCTAGGATTCTGATCGGATTGATACCAACTCCACTCTGCCACCCTTCCTGCCTCATCCTCGAAAGCTGCCGGATTGAGGCCGATCAGTCGACGCCAAGATGGGCCGTACTTGGCCTCCATTCCGGTCTTCACTTCCTGTACAGCGAGAGTCTCGTCCTGCAAGGCCGCGTCCATAGAGGCGCGGCGAACGTGACTCAAATAGCTCGATCCAGTTATTGCCACCGATAGACCCATCTGCCGCACACGAACACAGTAGTCCAAGTCCGCCCCATACCCATGCCAGTCAAACGAACGAGAATCTAAGAGGCCAACGCACGTCGCTAATGGAACGCTAAACGCCAAAGCTGTTCCGTCGACAAACTTCACCTTGCACAACGTATCATTTGGCTGGTAAAGAGCCGCGGCTTTCGGAATAGAATTGGCCCGCTGATGCGGCCAAAAGTCGTCGTACAACGGTGCCGTCACCGCCACATCACTGTCAGCATGGAAGCACTTCGCCAGCCCCTCCACAAACCCAATCGATATCCGCACATCCGAGTTAAGAACCACTAACACCTCAAACCCCTCCCTTACAGCATAGGCGAGAGCCCAGTTCACCGACCCTATCCACCGCAAGTTGGTTGGTTCTCTCACAGTAGCGACACCTAGAGCTTCGATATTCGGATCGCCCAGGTTGTCAATAACGAGTAACCGGTCATAATCAGCCCTATCACGAACCAAGTCAGCGACTAACTTCTCCAAAAGATCGCGGCGACCGTAAGAAGGAATCACCACGAGTGTGCTACGAATCTTGCTACCTCTTGCCAAAATCTTACCGCCTAACCGTGTGTATGACATCACTTGGTGCACCTATCGACTGTAAATCAACCCTGAGCAATCGAATTTCACTCCCCAATTTCACTCGATCCCAGTAGTCGATGTCCCAGGACAGTAAGTCGAGATCCAGGGACTGCCCAAGGGCGCATTGAAGAAGCCACCAGCGCCGGCGCAGCCCGACACTCTCCGCAAGATCGCCGCTTGCACCATACCCGCAACGTTGCATCAGCTCATCGACCTGAATCCATACTTGCTCAACTACTGAGTAGCTCACGATGGGCATCGCCCTAACGACTGAATCCGCCAAATCCCCCAAAAGTTGGAACGATAGGGCCTCGCTACGAATCTGGACTTCATCTAAAACTGCCGCATCCAGCTTGATCGACTCAGGCTCCAGCAGCATTCGATTGGACAAGGAACGCCAAGCCAGCCAGGGGTCGCATATCCGCTCGTCAACGGATACTCGGGAATACAGACCAACTGCGATCTTCCGAAACCTCGCCTCGAGTTCCCGGTTGCCTCGATCAGCATAAACTGTCGCAAGCAAGATTGCGCTGGTCGCTGACCATTCCAACCTAAAGCGCTCCTCATGCGGAGGTTCATCACTTTTCCGACCTTCGCGGTAATTAACTACCGAATTCTTCCAACTCGAAATCAGATAGTTAGGTGTGCCAATCTTCCACTGCGCCATTGCAGGAAGCCAGATACCAGCGAAATTTGCAACCCACCGATCAGAATTTTGTCCACTTTCAAGCCAATGCTTTAAATGAACTTTCGCGCGTAAAGATTCTCTATAGTTACCCGCACGCTGTTGCGATACGAGACTGTTCAGCACTTCGACAAGCCCCTCATCTGACGCAAGACTTGCCGGCGCGAATGCACCGTCTACGATCTTCGACGCGGGTGACGGGCGATATAAAACTCCACACACGGCCCGGCCTATGGGGGACGTCCCCACCACGATCTCTCCCGATCTTGCAAAGTGATGATCCCAGATATCCGATCTCGGGTCGAACCATCGGACGCGTGCGCCGCGGTACGGATCGCGTACTGGCGTCCAAGTGGCACCTTTGGCGAAGTTACAGGAGGGGCAGGTAGGAACGAGGTTCTCCAGCTTGTCTGCACCCCCCTTTGAACGGGGCTGTACGTGGTCGTAGTGATATCCAGACGGAAGCCTGATGCGGCAGTATGCACAACGATTCCCGAACAGGCGCGCATCACTGATGCGATCTGCGTATGACACAGCGCGAACCATGCCAGAAGTATGCTAGAACTTCCGATCATGCGCGCGTCAGATACTCCAAGACCCACCACGCACCAAGAGCCTCGGATGGACGTGAGTAAACCCAACCTGCTGCTGATTGTTCCAGACTCTCGAAAAAATGGTGTGACTGAACAGGCTCACCTTCTCGCGCGTTGGGCTCTCCGTGCCCGAGTCGTCGAATCCGCCAAGGTCGTTGCAATCGGCAAAGATCCTCTTGAAGGCAACGGAATCTGTGCACGCGGTGTCGAGCATGTAATGCCAAACATCGCAGCCGTCAGGGAGTATTTACAGACGACAGCCCCTGACATCGTCATCATCGAGTCATTGTTTACTTTGACGGCTGGCACCCAGTCCCTATGGCGTCAGGCACTAAACGAGCTACAGATACCTTGGACCCTTCGTATCCATGAAGAAGTTCCGATGTCTGGATCTCGAACTCTGTGGACCAAACCAATAGAACCGCCCCATAGATTATTTCCCCGTAACAGCGAGGATGTAAATATCATAGTCCCCACGTTTCACGCTGCGCAGTTCTACCAGAACTTCCTTGACACACACCCGCGAGTCTCTCAAATCGCCATAGCGATAGATTCTTCCAGGTACCCGGACCCCCAACCACCACAAACTTACGACATCCTGCAGGTTGGAAAGGTGTACCAGCGCAAAGGTCCTCAACTGACTGTCCTGGCATTTTCTGACGTGCACAGAAGGTACCCTGATTCGAGATTAAAGTTCATTGGCCCAGTTGATAGGCACCAGGAGAAGTCTCTTCGAGAAAAAATATCAGAACTCCAGCTGATGGAAAGCGTCGAAATTTTGGGCGAGAGCGACGACGTCAGCAAGTACTATTCATCTGCATCACTTACCACCCTACACTCGAGCTCCGAATCAACCCCAACTGTCGCGCTAGAATCCATCGTTTCAGGCCGGCTGTTCGTGGGCTCCGACGTTGGCGGGGTGCGTGAAATGCTTCAAGGAACTTACTGCTCAAGATTCATATTCAAATTTGGTGACTGGGTCAGCCAAGCAGTTCATATGAAAAAAGCACTTGGCGATATATCAGACAGTTACGGTAAAATCCTGTCCGACGGTGAAATAATTCGAGATCGTCACGATATCGAAAAAATTGGGCCAGCGATACTTCGAGCTTGCGATCCAAATATGCGGCCTAGAAAGACTGATCACGTTTACTCGGGAACACACAGGAGTACTCCCTCTACCAACCGAAAAAATACAGCAGGGATTTGAGCACAATTTAGGCTCGAGTAGCGCCTACACAATCAGAACAAAATACTGTCGACTGAGCCGGAGACTCCTTGTCAACAATCTTTCGCGATGAAAGATTTTTCCCAATAATGAGGGGCTGCAGCTGCACCGTAGCCAGTGCACTAAACTGCAGCATAAGAGGCAAACGCCAACGTCCTTAGTAGTGATGAAACTAGCTGCGGCTTTGTTTCCGCATGGCTTCAACAGCGTTGACCAGCTCGGCATCGTCTACACCGTGATCGCTCCACTCAGACCAAAAATTCCGTGTAGCGCTATGAGGTTTCACAGCTGGAGGATCTAACCGAATGCGGGTTGGCAGGATGATTGCGTCACCTAGCAAAAGGGCTTCACCGACATCGAGTAAGGGCAACGCCGCAGTTAGCCCATCCATACTATCCGGCATGAGCCGCTTTACAACTGCTTGATCTTGATCATTTGTAAGCCGCAATACTATAAAGTTGTTGCACTGAGACAGCACCGTTCTGCTTACATCCGCAGGTCTTTGGCTTACGACTAGGAGCGAAATACCGTACTTTCTACCCTCTTTTGCAATACGCTCAAACGAGTCAAGGGCCCGAGTTGCAGAAGCGTCCATATTCGAGGCAGGAAGGTACAAGTGTGCCTCGTCGCAAACCAGCGTGACAGGCGTGCGCTTACTCTCATTAGTCCAGAAATGAATCTGGTACAGAATGCGAGCAAGTACCCCAACCACGATGGGCAAGATATCACTCGGAACCTGACTGAAATCAAGTATCTTAATTCCCGGGTTGGTGCCTAGCATGTTTTTCGCAAACTCGTGAAGCCAGCGGTACTCGTTTACAGACCCGGAAGACGTGAACATGAATCGATAACGCCGATCGTCGATTCGACTCTGCAGCCTATTTACCAAACGCGTCAATCGCCCAAAGAATGGACCTTGCTTTTCTCTCGCACCCGCGCCTTGGACCATTTCAGTATCGTCCCGTTCCAAGCGCGCAATCAACTCTGCCAAGTCGTACGGAATCGGACTGTCGACAGTAAACTGCTCAGAGAGTTCGACCTTTCCTTGGCTGACCAAATAATCGTACTTCAAGTCCCGAACATGCCTACTAAGCCGTGCCGCCTGATTTGGTGCATTTTCCTCAGAACGATCAAGCAAAAGTGCCTGCATTTCATCTTGATTTAGCAACCACCAAGGTAAGTGGACAATCGAATTGTCGAGATCATCATCGCCTGGGCCCGCAATCCGAAAACCTTCCGCGATGGGATTCAGTCCCTTCGTAAGCGGGCTGTACTCCCCGTGCATGTCTAGCACAATTAAGTTTGGGTGCGGAAGAGCCCGAGCCCGTTCTAATATCAATGCGACTGCCCAACTCTTTCCCGATCCTGTGCTGCCCAGCAACGCAGCATGACGTTGAAATAATCGATCGCCATCGGCAACTGCGATTGCCGAGGTATCCGCTACGAATACACCGAGCTGCAGCCGCTTTTCTGGCTCGAGCTGACTTGAAAGCAACCCCATAAGGCGCTGCAGATTAAGGCCGTCGACGACCCAGCAAAGGGATTCAACCAGTGGATAGCTATCCGCCCCGCGCTTGAATGTGTCATGCTTAAGGCCATCGACCGTCCGATATGTTCCCAACAAGATCACGCGGAGCAAGTCGCGCTGTCTGATTTCTGCAGGAATAGCAATTGACTCGCTCTCAACGTCTAGCATCGAATCATCCTGCAAATCCCGCGTTACCCTGTCTAGAATGCCAATTAGATATTCCGAGGAATGGGATCCCTGGAATGCCACAAGACTACCCACACTTATTCGGGTTAGTCGTTCGTGATCTGTGGCCTCCGCCCATACGCTTGCGGTGTCAATCCTAAAAGCACGACCGAGGGAATCCTTGAAATCAAACTCCAATGCGGGGGACGTCATATACCAAGCACCCTCTCGTTTAGATCTTCAAGTTTCCATATCGCGTGTTCGAATTCGATAGTTTCAGCACCCCGACTGATCAAACTATGCTTTCCGTCTGAAGCAGCTTCGATACCGACCGCCTGCGGATTGAGTTTTAGATAATCCCTAGAACTGCTAGTTAATGTACGCGACAGTATTACAGACGGCACTTGTGGATATACCCGCTTCAAATGCGTCTGCAGATGATCGTCGTTAAAGCCATAGCCAATGAAAAATAACGACGACGCTTTTTGTATCGCGGAGTTCGCTCGGTTTCGTTGCTGATCGAAAGGCACCTCGTAACCAATTCGGTACTTGTTACCACCAGGTGCAACTATTAAACGAGACCCAGGAATCTTCAAGTCAGATCTGAAATATTCGCTGTTAGTGCTAAACCAGTCCAGGCTTCCATGGGGCTTAGATAGTCGAATGTGAGGGTGCATGCGCAACGTATTTCGAATATTTCGTCCAGTAAAGTCAGCTTTCTTGATGAGTTCACCCCGACTGAGCTCCTCGTCGAGCCTACCAACGGTGTGGCCATAGAACATTGAATCGACCCGCACCCCCGCCTTGGCGGCATGTACTTCAATCAATCGATCGTAATTCGTAGTCACAACATCGACTATCTCACATGCTTTCAAAATATGCAGGAACATGCGGCCGAAGGGTGACACATCTGCGCTATTCAGAATCGACTCAACTGCATTCCCCTCGGCCTCTTGAACGAACTGCGCCGTTATTGCCGTCACTGCATCAACAAGCGCTTCTGGCAGGCCACCAGTCCCTAGTGCATCTTCTAATCCCTTTCCGCCGTCCAGAGCAGAAGAGACACGTCTCCATTCACTAGCAGCATCCACGTCTAGTTTTCTAATATGACGCGGTACCTCGGCCTGAAGATGACTTGCAAGCTCACCCATCCCTGGTAACCCGTAGGCACACGAAGCGCCTGAACCCACCACAACGACGAGTCCCCGACGGAACAAGCTCTGCACGTAGGTAAAGACGTCGTCAGTTGACAAGGACACCCAAATTCACCCTACCCTTTCCGACAGTATGTGAGTCCGACTGTTTCGCCGGGAGGACCAAACGGTTTCTTGTCAACCGTACACCGCGTTGCTTGTCCTTTCTGAGTCTTGCGAGTCGAACGGTCGCGCTCGAACTTTGCACAAACAGCCCGATATCGATACGAGAAGCACTATGTCATCTCTTGCCCCCCTTACCCATATCAGTTTCAATCTTCAATATCGAGCTCGGTTTCGGAAAGCGATTGTGCCCAGTATTGGTTGTAAAACTGGGCGTAAGTCACGACAAGATACCCTTACCTCTCGATTTTAATTTCCTAACCTGAACCAGCCTTTCCAATTGAAATTGCAAGAAGTTCGATGCGCATGTTGTCGAGACCACCCAAATCACCTCGGATTCCGTCACCCCGGCTGCCGCCGGACTACTACAGTCAAATCTGGCCTCGCAAATACCAACACCACGCGACTCACCTCCTCGCCCGTCGCCCGGCCAAGGAGGTGCGCGTATACCGATAACTGGGTCCAATAGGCCTCTAGCGTCTCTGCCGTAACCACCACATCGGTCTTGTAGTCCACGATCACCAGCGACCCGTCGTCTTCGCGATACACCAGGTCCGCGATTCCCTCAACCACGAATGTCTCGTCCGGCGACATGCCGGCTAGCTGCATTTCCTGCCAATGTTCGCGCGCGGCAGCGCGCTGCACAGGCTCGGAGCTGAACACCGACTTCGCCAGAAGCACGAACCGATCGAGATCGACCAAACCAGCCAAAGCGCCTGCGTTCCTCGCCTTCTCGTCGAACTCAGAATCCAAGTCCGCATCGAGCGGCACCGTTTCCAGCAGCGCGTGTATCGCGATACCCAGCGTCGTGCCACTCTCGACAGAACCGACCAGCGGCGCAACCATCTCGATCGAGCTCGCGTGGAAGACAAGGTTTGCCGACCGGTACTCTGCCGACACTGCCTCGTGTACAGGCAGAACCGGATGCGCAATCTGCGTTGCGGACACCGTCGACGGCAACGCAGAGACCTCAGCCACCCTCGCAGTCTCGGCCTGCCATTCGTCCCAGCTCTGCAAGGCAACCGAACTCGACTGACCGCCGTCCTCGACCCGCACCGGCTCGATCAGATCGGGAACCACATTGGGAACGCCCGCGGTGCCCGCAGCCAGAGTCTTGCCCCAACTCCCCTTGGCTCCGACATACCCCGACACCGCAAGAAAGCTCTCCGCCCGCGTACACGCCACGTACAGAAGACGAACGCGTTCGGCCTCGGTATGCGCCTTCTCAATCGTGGAGACGCTCGTGTAGTCGACGGATTGCACTGCAGCGCAGACATTCAGATGCATCGTCCCGTCATCACCCCACACCACCGGGTCGGATGTCGTCCGGAAACCTCCACTCATCCCCGCGACGATGACCATCGGAAACTGCAATCCCTTGGCTGCGTGCATGGTCATGATCCGCACAGCATTGACCCCGACTTCATGCAACACCGCTTCGGTGACGCGCGCGTTCTCGTCCTGCTGGGTTTGTGCCCACGCGAGGTAGTCCCGCAAATCGCCGCCGTCCTCGCCGTACCACGCGTGCGCCTGATCGACGACGAACCGTAGTCGACGCCACACATCCCGATGTCGTGGCGAATCCATTGACACCTCGAACACCCGACGGTCGGCAGCCAAGCGACTGAGCAGAGCACCAGGACTCAACAACCCCAGCTCGAACCACACCGACTTCAGATACGCACGCCCCGCAGCAACCGGCGACGCTTCCAGACCCGTGGGTGCGTCGGAGAAGAAGTCCCACCGTCCTCCTGCAGCTTTCCACCGCAGCAGATCATCGTCCCCGCAACCGAACAGCGGCGTCCGCAATGCAGCAACAACCGCGGCTTCGTTCGCAGTGTCTGCCAGTGCGCGGCAGGTGACGAGCAGATCATGGACCTCCTGCGTCGAGTAGACCAACGATGATGCTTCGGACCGAAACTCGATACCGGCGTCATCGAGAGATCGCTCGAGAAACGGCAGTACTGCGCGCGACGGGATGAGGATGCAGATATCGCTGAGGGTCACTGCCCGATGGGTGTATTCACCGAACCCGCCGGCCTCCTTCTGCCAACCTTGATCCAGAGCGGTCGCGATGATGCGCGCGACATCCCTTGATTCCCGGGCCCTCAGCACTTCCGAGGCAGTCAACAAGTGCTCGTCGTCGACGGCGTCACCGGTGTCCTCGAAGACGAATGGTGCCGGACCCCAATCTGTTCCGACGGACCAGTCCGGTCGGCCTGGCGCTGGATCGAGCGGCGTGTAGTCGGGTTGAACATAGGCGTTGTGGACGACCAAGGATCCGAACACCGAGTTCACCCAAGCCAGAACAGGTTTTGTGGATCGGAAGTTCGTGGTGAGTCGAACCACGTCAGCGGCATCCGTAGCATCGCGCGCCGCCATGTACGACGCGATGTCCGCGCGACGGAACCTGTAGATCGACTGTTTCGGATCCCCGACCGTGAACAACCGGCCCGACTCGTCCGGACCGTCGACGATCAACCGGGCAATCTCCAATTGTAGAGGGTCGGTGTCCTGGAACTCGTCCAGCATGATCCGCTGATAGGAGCTGTGGACGATCCGACGAACGTCGTTATGTTGCAGCACGTTTCGGGCATAGACGAGCAGATCGTGGAACTCGAGTTCGCCCCGTCGACGACGCTCGGTGGCCTCATCGACGATCACCCGGGAAAGATGGTGCACGACGATGGCCAACGCAGACGCAACGTACCGCGTCCGCTCTGCAACGGCAGCAGCGTTCAACTCGTCGATCGAGCTCTTGATGTCCTTGACCATTGCAGCACCGCCGACCCAGTTCGGGCCCCTGCCGCCGCTACCTTTGGACGGGCATTCCGCCGCGAGTGCAATCCAGGCGGTGGAAGATCGGGCGTCGGCCATAGCGACTCGCCACTCGGCGATCAGGGATAACCGCATGACCAGCTTGTCGGACGGGTCCGTGCAGTCCATAACAGAATCGACAACCTCATCGGCGGCGCGAAGGAGAGCATCGATATCCGCGATAGCCATCGTCGGCGCAACGTCGTCGAGGATCAATCGGTCCCAGCTTCGATCGAGCGCGTCGGCGAGAGTTCGTACCTGGTCCAGCGACGCTCCCGCGCCCAGGACGATGCGCATCGCGTCCGTGAGCCCGCTAGGAGCGGCGTACTCATCCGCAAAGAGCGCAGCCCGAATTCTCCGCCACCGGCGCTCGAACGACAGCTGCGAACCCATCGCATCCACGACGGCCACCCGCGGCGGTACCCCTGCCTCCAGCGGATGTTCGCTGACGATGCGTGCGGCAAACGAATGTAGCGTCCCGATCGCGGCAGTGTCGATCTGCTGCATTGCCTTCCCTGCAGCATCACCGGAGAAGGACGCGAGATGTGTTCGGACTCGTTCACGGAGTTCGGCCGCAGCCTTCTCGGTGAACGTGATGGCTGCAATGCGGTCGAGTTCGATTCCATCGACGAGTACGAGGTGACAGATCCGCTGAACAAGTGAGTGCGTCTTGCCGCTTCCTGCGCCGGCTTCGACGAACAGCGTTGCAGAGGTGTCGGTTGCGATGCGTGTTCGATCGACGCGGTCGACCAAAAGGGTGTCTTGGTTTGCCATGTCAGTCTCCGTACTTCGCGCGGTAGTCGGCGAGCTCGGGCACATCTCGCAGACTCGACCACGCTCGTTCCAGTCCTGCTTTCCCGATGAGGTCGATCAGCGGATTGGCCCAGAAGCTGTCCGGTGGACGCGGCGGAAAGTACCCGGCTCGAATCATTCTGTGCACCCGGAAGATATCTGCCTTCAACACTTCGACTGCGGCATCGGTGAGCGGATAGCCGATGGTCTCGTACTTCGCTTTGTGGTTGACGAACCAATACCGCGTCGTGACGTCGTCGCCCAACGTCAGCGCCACCAGCCCGTACACGGGGAGTTGGAACTTGGTGCCGCCATCGGTCGGCTCGGATTCGGAGAGTTTCTTATACGACGTTGCCTGGCCGGATTTGTAGTCGGTAACGCGAATTCGACCGTCGGTGTGCCGATCGATCCGGTCGATCTTCCCGGCGAACGCGATCTTCTCGCCGACTAAGTCGAGAACCACGACATCGGGTTCGACGCCGAAGTTCCTTTCGACGTGCAATGGTGTCCATCCGTCGTCACGATCGGTTCGATCGAGTGCGAACCACTCGACGAGTTCGCGTCGGATCATGCTGCTGTCCTTCTCCCACAGCTGCGGCAGCCATCCGGGAGCGTCAACGCGGGCGTCAGCAAGGACCTCTTCGGAGACTTCGATGAGGTGGTCGAGCGTTGCGTCGATGCCGTCGATCGTTCCTTGGACGTAGCGCTCGAGGGATAGGTGGATCAGGTTGCCGCGGGTCAGCGGATCGAGCTGTGCGGCGTCGTCGGGATCGTCGAGTGTGTCGACGCCGAGGACTGTCTTGACGAAGAAGCGGTATGGGCTCGCCACCCAGTCTTCGAGCCTGCTCGCCGACACCGGTTTATCGAAGAACGTCACGGCGTTCTCGATGTTGGAGACGTTGCCGTTGAATCGGGTGAACCGGCCGTTTAGTCTGTCGCTGCGAAGTTCCATTCCCGCGTCGACGACCGGGTCGGCCAGAGCGCCGCGGCGGTGAGGCGCTGCGTGCTCTGCCAGTCCTCGCAGGCGCCATTCGGTCTCCGAGGCGGCACTAAGGCCGATGCGGGGATCGACGGTTTGGGTCGAGACATCGAACGACTCGACCGTGACGATGGACTCGACGTTCGCAGTCTGCTTCTGCCAGTCGACGACGCCGATCTTGTTTCCGGACAGGGCATCGAGCGTGGGCATGAGCCAGCGCGACGGTACCTTCTCCGCTCCGCCTCGCATACTCCCACGAGGGAAGGACACGATGCGGTGATGGTTTCCCGACTCAAGCGTGGCCAGGAACTGCGACTTCTGTTGCTGGATCTCGTCGGCCAGAGTGCGGTTGACGAGTGCGCTCGGCAGCAGCGGATCCTCGCGACGTGTGGCAGGGAGGATGCCCTCGGCCGCTCCGACCACAAAGCACTCCTCGAAGTCTCGTCCTGCGGCGGCGGCGAGTGTGCCGACGGTGACAGCCGATGTCGTGGTTCCGACTGTCTCCGGCACAGCATCGATTCGCACGGAGATCGCGTTGACAATTCTCGACAGGGTGGGCGGCGGTGCCACGCCGTCCAGCTCGCCAAGCTCGAGGCAGATCGTCGCCAAGGAACGTAAGTCTCTGGTGGTCGGATCATCTGGCTGTTTCGACCGGCTGTTGAAGTACCGCCCAAGGACATCGATCACGCGTCGCGATGCCTCAGACCACGTCGAGGCGTGTGCTACCGCATTGAGATCATCGCGGAGGGTGGTCATCAAAGAATGCAGTGCTGTGGCGACGATGGCGTCCGGGTCCTCTGGGTCCAGCTCCATTAGTTTTCCCCAATCGGAGCCGCCGACAATCTTGATCCTTGCGCGTGTCAGACGCTCGACGCGCCGGAGTGGAAGAGCTGCGATAGGAGTTCCGTAGTACCAGGTCACGACGCGTTCGGACAGTATCGACAGCAATTCGCGTCGGGGCATGACGTCGGTGTCGATACTGAGCAGTCGGCGCAATGATCGTGCGACCGGCCGATGCTTCATGGTGTGGCACTGTTCGCCGGCGAATTCGATTCCCGCGCTGTCGAAGTGCTCGTGGATCAAGCGCAGGTAAGGGTCGGCGTTCGCATAGAACACGCCGATCCGGTGCCCGGGAACTCCGGCTGCGAGATGCTGCCGGACAAGCCTGGTGATGGACCGAACCTCGTCGTCGGCGTCGGATGCGTGAATCACCATGGTGCCGATTAGTTCAGCATCGCTCTCGATCAAGTGAGCCCGGCTGGAGAGAGCGTCGAGAAACTGCGACGCTCCTGCGTCCGCAGCTGTCGGGAGAAACACCACCACTTCACCCAGCTCATCGATACGCGATGTTGCAGCGGTGTATGCCTCGTGCGGAAGGTAGTGCGTCTCGGCGTGCGCGGCGGTCGCGGTGGTGTGGACGCGGAGCATGTCGCGCACCAGAGGAGTCGCGTCAACCGGTGATGGGTCAGCTACCGCACCGAGCGTGCGTGAGGCAGCGGCCAGAGCTTCGGCCGTGATGGGCTGATCTGCAACATCGACGAACACTCCGGGCTCGTCGGCGAGCACCTTCTGCACAGACGCGGCGAGATACGGGAACGTCAGTGGCTCGCGGGGTGCCAGTGCCGGGGCAGCCAGCGTGTGGACGGCCAAATCCAGCGTCAGGGCTCGAGTGTTGGCCACACCGCCATGTCGGGCGAGATACTGCAGAACGTCTCGGATGGCACCTCGACTGGGCACGATCACGGTGACGAGCCTAAGTGGGCGATCCCCCTTCGCTCGAGTGACGGCGTCGGCGAGGCGGCCATACAGATCGTTTCCCACCCTCACATCATGTCTGACTGTCACCGTCCGCGTCCGCCGCTTGACCAACGCAGCGCTGTCAACAGTGGCTACTCAAGCCAGATCCGCTGCTGGAAGCCACCGCGCTCTGCCCACCTGTCAGCCGCGACGGCGTCCAAAGCCGCCTCGTTCAATCCAAGATGAGCGGCCAGCGCACAAACGACCTGAACGACGTCCGCCAACTCCGCCAGCGTGCGCTCCGGCGTACGTCACGAAACCCGTGCGCCTCTTCAAACAATCTGCAATACAACGCGTTTCCATGATAGTCAGACTTAGGGGTTCGATATTCCGGTACATCACCCGAGGCTTCGATGATCGACGGGGTAACATCACGATCTAGTTTACCCGTGGTCAGTAGTGTGCGGCTGTGCTGGCTCCCACCCTCTGAACCACTTATCGCTCGGCAATTCGACACCGGTGCACGCGTCATGTCCCGGGCAGAACGACGAATGTTGCCATCTCGGTGAGACTCCAAACGCCCACAGAGCTAGCCCTCTAATATAAGACTGTGACTACACCTCACCCGATGACGTTGGACCACCAAGACGTGATCACTGCTTGTTGGTCCCGCTGGAACCGAGTGCCGCCGAGGTTCCAGATCGTGAAGTCCCGTGGATCCGACCGTGGCGACAGGGCGCGACAAACGTTCCCAAGAGAAGATCCCTTGCACTATCGAATCGCGAACCGCAACGGGCGGCAAAGCACGCCAGCCCACTGGATGAAGCACGTACACTGCGACATGAGCCTTCAGCGGCTCCAGAACAAGGAGCGCGAAATACCATTCCCTGGCCCGATGATTAGGCGCAATAGTGGCTGGCTGATCACGGCGGGTCTGCTCACCACCAGTTAGAGTACGCAATTTCATGCGCAGCAACTTCAGCAGCTGCAGAACGTCTGGTACACGCTGAGCCAAACGCTCTCGTGGTCTAATTTAAATGAGGAGTAGGTATGGCATCGTCCGCGCGATCCCAGCGGCTTGAGCTGACGTGGTTCAACAAAGATAGGGTGTTGATCCCCGCGGAGCGCGGAAAATATGGCTACGCATGGGTCGATCCCCATAACCCTCGGTACTCCGAGATTCACACGCTCGTCGAAACGGACTACGTCTGCGGGGAACGCAAGGAGAAATTGGAGGGTACCGCGTACTCTGACCTGACCGAGCTTGAGCCATCAATGGACAATCTGCTGGTTTGGGGAGAGTCCGGTGACGTACTCGAATCGTTACGGTACGTGCCTGAATTCGCTGCTCAGTACCTAGGAAATATCAAGCTCTGTTACATCGATCCGCCGTTCAACACCGAGAAAGCTTTTCCGAACTACGAAGACAACCTGGAGCACTCAATTTGGCTCACAATGATGCGAGACCGCATGCTCCACATCAAGGAATTGCTTGCAGACGACGGATCGATTTGGGTACACCTCGATAACTCCGAAAACCACCGGATGCGCTGCCTACTCGATGAAATATTCGGTGCTGGGAATTTCGTCGCCGAGGTGGCGTGGGAGAAAAAGGACAGCCCGAAGATGGATGACGAAGGCGTCTCAATCACTCACGACACGATTACTTGCTACCGAAAAAGCGAGAATTGGTCTCCTAATAAATTCGGAGTTGAGGCTACCGAAAAAGACTTTCCAAAGGTCACGACGGATGGACGACGTTACTCCAGTCGCGAGTTGCGCAAGTGGGGAAAGAACTCGCTACGGACGGACCGTCCGACCATGTGGTATCCCATCACAGCGCCGGACGGCACGAATGTATATCCGATTCGTCCAGATGGCAGAGAAGGCTGCTGGCGTTGGAAAAGAAAAATGGTAGACGCAAACTACGAATCACTCGAATGGCTAGAGATGCCCGCGCCCGTGGGTCTGACGCCATACGTGCGATCCTTCATGGACGATGGAAAGAAACCGGTTCCCCCCACATCTATCTGGCAAACCTTAGACGTGGGTGGAAATCCAGTAGGAAAAGAAGAGATAAAAGCCCTTTTTCCCGGCGAGGACCCATTCTCGACCCCTAAGCCGGAGCGTCTACTGGAGCGAATAATCCACATCGGTTCAAACCCGGGCGACATCGTTCTTGACGTCTTCGCAGGATCGGGCACGACCGCGGCAGTGGCCCACAAAATGGGCCGTCGTTGGGTGACTGCGGAGCTCATCGAAGACACTCTCACAAAGTTCACGCTCCCCCGCCTCACCAAAGTAGTGTGCGGAGAGGACCCGGGTGGAGTTACTTCGACAGTCGAGCGCGTCTCAGACGACGGCTGCGAGCTCCCCGGAGACATGTCCGCGGCTGAAGCTAGGGTGTTCAACTCGACGCTCACAAAGTTAGCCAAAGTGGTCGACACTCCAGTCGATGTCGCGAAGGAGATCGCGAAGCTAGTAAGAGCAAGGGCAAAGGAGAATCAGACATCCCTCACCGAGGACGAGGGCAAACTGTTGAACTCGCTGCTAAGAAAGCTCAGTAAGGATCCTGAACCACCGATCGTAGATCTATTCGCAGGTGTGACGAAGCAGCTGAGGGAAGCCACTCGAACAAGGGACGCAGCAACAGTCAATTGGCTTGGCGGTGGGTCGTTCCGGGTCATGGAGCTGTCTCCAAAAGTGTTCGACGTAGACCCAAAACTTGGTCTGGTGGTGCTCACCGAGAATGCGCGCGGCCAGGTCTTGATCTCAGCTATTGCCGCGAATCTTGGTTTCACTTGTACTCCATCCGACCCACATTTCCACGGCCGACTAGGCAGCATGAAACTCCTCGTGATTGAAGGGCCCGTGTCCGAAGAGGATGTCGCAGACGCGGTTGCTGTTCTAGGGAATCAGGAGAGGGTAACTATTGCAGCCACCGGCGTTCCGGATGGTATGAGAGCGGCTTTACGTAAGGCATCACGTGGTTCTCGAATATTGCATGTTCCTGACGATTTGTTTGCAACCCTAGGCGACAACGCGATCGAGATGGGGATACAAGAATGATTCGCAACCTTGCAGTCGGCTATCGACCCGAACTAATTGAAGACATCGGCGCTCGGTTCGCTCTACGTCGTCACAATATCGATGCCCTGGGCGTGCTAGTGAAGACGCTATCGGGAGAATACGATCCACTGGTGCAGCAGGTTCTCAATATGGCTACTGGGTCTGGAAAAACGTACTTGATGGCTGCATTCATTGAATACCTACGGCACGAAGGTGTACAAAAAGTCGTTATTGTGACTCCAGGCCTCGTCGTGCAGGAGAAGACTGTCGCGAACTTTGCCCCGGGTCATCGACGGTACATTCCGGGGGCATTGGTTTCTCCACTGGTCGCGACGCCGACAGACCTATCAGCAATGACGACAAATCTGGCAATGATGGGCCAGGACCCAATGCGGTTGTATGTTTTCAACGTACAGCAGCTCATCGCGCCAATTTCTCTTGAGGGTAACACTAAAAATGGCACCGCCAGCGCAGTGCAGCGTGGATTACGCAAGGACAATGAGGTTCATGGTAATGTTTTTACAGAGCTCAAAAATAGTCAAAATCTCGTTCTCATAGCCGACGAGTCTCATCTATATGGGGCTTCAGCGACGGCGTTCAATGCGGCGCTACGCGAACTAGAGCCCGCAGCAGCAATAGGATTGACCGCATCGGCAAGCAAAGTAGATCACGTGATTTACAACTATCCTTTGTATCAAGCAATTGAAGACCGTAACGTTAAGATCCCAGTCCTAGCGTTCCGCAACTCGGGGTACGGGGACACGGACACAGCGGACCAACTTGCTGTCGCGGAAGAGCGTCAGTTGCGCGATGCGATGAACTTATTGGCGATTAAAGAGTTGGCGTACTCGCAGTGGGCGTCGAAGACCGGAGTTCCGGCAGTTAGCCCCGTGCTGTTTGTAGTTTGCTCGGACACCGAGCATTCAGCTGAGATCGCCAGACTACTCGCGTCACCCGAATTCTTCGCGGACGCAACAAGAGTACTCCGCGTGGACTCTAGGACCATCAACGACTCAGTCCGCCGCCAGCTTGAGGAGATTGAGAGACCGCATTCGCCCGTTAGGGCTGTGGTCAGTGTTGACATGCTCAAAGAGGGCTGGGACGTAAAAAATATCGCCGTGATGTGTACGTTACGTGCGATGGCGTCCGATGTACTGACCCAGCAGACAATGGGCCGCGGTTTGCGGTTGCCATACGGGTCCTACACCGACGAACCAGCAGTGAACCAACTAGACATCATCAGCCATCAGTCGTTCCGCTCAATGCTTAACGATGAGAACATCCTGCGTACATTTGGGCTTGAAAGCGCCACTCGTAGCGGCACCACACCACAAGTCGGACAGTTTGATCCTTCAACAGGAGTGGTTACATGCCCTGACCCGCCGATACCTGGTGGTAACGCCGACCACACCAATAACGACGACGCGGGCACTGAGGGCCACGAAGATCGACACCCTTCCGGCCCGATTTCCGACGCAGAGGCCGAGCGGGATGGAACTAGCTCGGGCCCAGTGATTGTCAATCTGGGTGAGGGTATCGTCGACCAGCCAGCCCAGCAAGTATTAGAAGTAGAAATCAATCCCGCATATGCGGGAACAACATTTCTATTTCCCACGACCCGCATCGAGCGAATTAAAGAGGACTTTAAGCTCAGCAAAATCGGCGAAGAGACCTTACGTGCAGCCGCCCGAAGGGTCTCGGGCTCGGGTGTCGTGATACACCGGGAAGAGATACGCGCTCGTGTTGCCAAACGTCTTCTGGCGACGCATCGGATCATGCAGGCCGAGGGAGAAGCTGCGCCGATGGCAAGCGCGGAGATCGAAGAATCCCTGGTCGATGTGGTGGCCTGCTATCAACCAGTGCCGCGTACACAGGCAAACCTGACGATCGCCAGAGCGGAGACGGTGCCTCGCTTCATGTCTCATGTGGACGTGGAGTGGACGGAAAAGTCATTGACGTCAGCAATCAAGGAGCTCGTAGATTTACTGGCAGAAGAGATCAAGCGCGTTGACCGAAATCGGCCCATGGTCACCGTCATCGAACCAAGACGTTTGCCGATCCGCGAAGTCCAATCCTATGGAGTCGGCGCGCGTACGTACACTTTTGTGGATGATCGCAGTGAATACGCGAACGGCCGGTTATACGCACCCTTCGTTCTATCGTTGTTCCCAGCGGTAAGGTTTGACTCTTACAGCGGCGAATACGCGCTTGCGCAACTTCTGGAGACAAGTAACCAAGTGGCTTGGTGGAAGAAGCTCTACCCGGAGGATCAAGCGCGGATCGCTTACACGGTGCGCGACAATTATTACCCGGACTTCGTGGTTTTCGACCGTGCAGACGACGTATATTGGATTGTCGAGGGTAAGGCTGCAGCCGGGCGGCATGATCTCTCGGTGCAAGCCAAGCGCATTGCCACTGAAGAACTGGTGCGTGAATTGCTGGGTCACGACGACTTCGTGGGCCAACGCTGGGGTTACTTCATAGCTTACGAAGATGACATCGCAGCGTCCGAGAGCTGGACAGACTTGAAACATCGCTCTGCCACCGTCGGAGGACGTATCAGCTAAACGAGCAATGGCCCGCGGCTCCCCTTTGACGTTGGCCAGGCCCAGAGAACTACCTGCGTCATCTACGGTGACGCAACCCCTGTAGGAGCTTCTGGGTGCGGTCTTGATTTAACAATATGATAAACGGAAAGGCATTGCTCCATGGGGTTCGAAGCACCGCAATACATGCTTTCCAAACTCGTGGAGCAGGTGCACTGTGGCGAAATCCAGCTCACAAAATTTCAGCGAAGCTATCGGTGGGACGACGAGCAAATTCGTTCCCTGCTCATGACCGTTTCACTTGGCTACCCACTCGGCGTGATCATGACGTTGCAGGCTAGTGGTGAGCATCTACAGTTCCAACCCACTCCAGTCGAAGACACACAGGGAAAGTGCCGAACCCCGGCAAATACTTGACCATTAACAACCGGCCGATGTACGAACGCACATCCTGAGGAGGTAAACCCCGACCAGAAACGACCGGCCAAATCCCGGCACCGAACACCGTCAAAACAAACTCAACCAAAAGAAGCCGCTTCCGACAATGAATTCAGGCAATTAGAGCTCTTTCACTAGCGCAGTTCGGATGCTGTCGCCAATTTCTCTGGCCGCTTCTGAAATGGAGTAGTCTCGCACATCATGCCCCGTGCGAATATCAACAGGCATAGAGGTCAACGGTGAAATATAGATTTCATTCAGTAGACCGTCTGAAGAATTTATTCTCGACACAAACGGATGTACAGAATCCCCCTTTTGAGACTTCACCGAAAGGAATAGTGACGGATAGCGGTCGGCGTCGATGTTAAGATTGAGTATCCCTCGCAAGCTATCCGACACATAGCCGAACCAAAGAAGACAGGCGCTATTTCCGAGGTCAAATATCGCAGCCCAGCTATTACCCGCCGAATCCAGCTCTTGCAGTTCAACGAATGAATCGATCGCAGGTACACCTTGGTATTTCATCGATATCTTACTCGAAGAAACATCTTGATTTATTTTGTCGAAAAGTAACTCGACCTGCTCAGACCAGTGATCGTACCGCTTTCGACTGTCACTCAAGAGAGTGCCTCGAATCCGGTTTCGGGCATAGTTATCGCGGCACATCTGCTTGCTAGTTCGGCGCAGCACCTTGACGAAAAGGTCAAACAGCGGAAGTAATTCACCGGAGTCGGAGCGCGCAAGAGCGTCATAGTATTGATTTCTGTCAGATGCATCTCTCAGCAAAAACGGCGGGTACCCATCCTGCACCAAGGTTAGATTCGCTAAAACCCGAGCCATTCGCCCGTTTCCGTCTTCGAAAGGGTGGATGTGCGTGATCCAAGCGTGAACTATTGCGGCATCGAGAACGGTAATTCCAGTTCCCTTCGACCACCAATCCGATAGAGCCTGCATGTCCTGGGGGACCTGGAATGGCTCAGGCGGAGTGTGCTCGGAGCCACCAATTCTATTTGGGTGCAACTTATAGCCGCCTGCATGGGTTTCATTGCCAATGATCAATTGGTGCAGCTCTCTGATTTCGCTTTGACGAGGACGGCGCTTCTCGTTTGCCCACTCATCAGCAAGCGCGTAGGCGCGATAGAGCCCCAAGGCTTCATATACCCTAGGGTCGCCTCTCAGCCCGGTCATGAATTCACGCACCGGCTGATTCAATAGTTCACGATACTCGCGAACCGTCGCGCTCACGTCCTTTGAACTCCAAATGTAACCTTCGATCTTGTTACTTTCCGAGACCAAATCCGAACGAATTTCTTGACGAAACTGGCCAAAAATGTCTTTGGCGTCAGATTCAATCTTCACAGCTGCGCGGCCAGCCAACTCTCGTGCAGATTCCGCCTTACGAAGAAGTCTGTCAAAGTTGTTCAACACTTCAGGATCATCCGTAAGCAAGTACGGTGTGTCGGCCATGTAGTCAGTCATTCAGAAATCTTATCCTGTGCCGTTGAAACGGACACCAAAAATGACGAACATGTTTGTGGCCGCGCCTTACTGCAAAAGCCTGAACACTGACCTTTCCAGTTTGGCGCGATGTCATCACGAATTCGCGATTGACGTTTTTGAGTTGCGGACCTTAGCGTTAGCGGTTCACGGCTGAAGGTCGATTCGCCACGAGTCTGCTTGCTCGTCCGAAACTCCAGAGGACTGCAGCAATTCGAATAAGTCCTCCTGACGCGGCTGCCCGAATGTCAACCGATACAACGCAACTCGCTCACGCGTTCTCTTGAGTCGGTTCGCGTCCACGCTCAGCTGATACGGCAACACATCCCGAATGACCTTGTACGGACCGGGGTAGATCCAGTCAGGAGCTAGACCAGAGATCTCGGCATTCGGTGCGTCATCCCCAGCCAGTCGATATGCCTCCTGCCACGGGTTCTCCGCAGCCAGCATCTCGGAACCATGCTTGTCTGCGATGTTTCGTCGAACAGCATGGCCGCGAAACCTATTGACACGGCCGTCCCGCTGCTCGAAATCCACCGGACTGCCCGGGACATTCCAATGGACGAGGTTGTGGCACCAGGGATGAAAGTCGATCCCCTCCTGGCCGACGCTCGTGGACACCAGCACGAATGGCCAGAATGGTGAATTGAAGGCTTCACGGATTTCTCCAGGCCGGGCCGAGTCCGTCTCCCCTTGGCCCGCGTCGCCGTATCGAAGCGCGAAGCGACTCGAGAAGTCGATGTCGTTGCCCTCCTGCAACAGATCCTTCGCCTTGTAGACGGCAGGTTTCAGTTTCAGCGCGCTCGCTGCATGCCAGGCAAATGCGATCAGTGCTTCGTCATCGAACTCACTGTTGCCCTCGACCTGCACGAGGTGGAAGAGGTGCTCGTCAAGCACGGCTTGGAGGTTCCCATCGGCGCAGTATCGAAGAACCCGCTGCCAGTACGACGCCTCCTCGGCGTACAGGTGGTCAAGAATCAGCGCCGACTCCCACCGGTTGAACAACGTACGAAGACCGGATGCCAAGATCGCGGCAGCTCGCCACTGGCCCCCAACAGTCACTCGTGACGTATCCACCGACAAGCGACCGAATGCTCGCCAGGCGCAGTTGGCCGGAGAGTGCATGGCCAACCGGGCCGTGAGCGTCGTCAGTCCGGACGGGATCTCGGATAGATCCAGCGAATCCCGCCCGCGATGCGCTGTGACCGCGGCTTGGACATACTCGTCGATGACCGTCGACTGATCAGCCCGGTCGTCGTCGCTCTCGACCCCCTTGTCAGAACCACGCCCTGCAATGGCATCGGCAGCGCTGAGGTTCGCCACGTGCCCGCTCAGAGCCTCGTCCAACTTGCCGTCGCTCAGCGCCAGAGGCCACTGCCACACTAACGACGCAACCTCACTGGCTCCCGTTTCGCGCACACCCTGCGGAAGGTTGACAGACAGCTCACTCGCAATACGCGACTCGGCGTAGTCGCGGTCGAATGGACGCCCCGCGGCTCCGGCGCGTCGCAGCGGGTCCGCCATGTCTGCCAGGCCCGGCATAGGGAAGAACGGCAGGAACCCTGCCATCGCTGTCAGCTGCTCGCCGCGACGACGAAACTGCAGCCTCTGCGAGACGTTTTCGTGTGAAGCCGTGACACTCCGTCCTGACTCAACCCCGGACCTCGCAATTCGACGGCTTGCGTCATGGCTCAACAAAGACGCAACGGCAGTAGGAGTCGCTGTCCACAGTGAGAACACGAGCTTCTTGGTGACCTGAGACGCGTCAGCCCGCGCGTACGGACCCGCCGGCTTCAAGTAAGGCAGCGACGCCGGCAGCCACAGGAGCGTCTGCCAGTCCTGACCCGTGGTCTGGGAGATCAGCGCTTCCAAACGCGGATTCCGCGCGTCCAAAGGGCGGTAGTCCTCTACCGCGGCAGGATCCAGACGATCCAACGATTCGACCAGGACGCGGACGTCCGGCTCGCTGATGTGGTCGTGCAGATACCGACCAAGCTGGTAGGAATCGAGGAAGTGCGCCAACTCCGGGACCGATTTCCAGACGTCCATCGGGAATCGTGCGTCGACGATATCCGCAAGTTCAGCGAACGTCTTGTACTGGCGTACGGCAGCCGCGCTGATAGGTGGTGCGGCCGTTCGCCGTTCTTCTACCATCGACTCGTTGAGCCGCGGGGGCCGTTCGGTCCGGCACATGACCGCGAGCAACTCCGCGCGAATGCGATCGCGCAGCTCACCCGGATCCTGCCGATTCTTGACCGTTTGCCGGTACTCGTCGAGCAGCTTCGCGATACCCCTCGCACCCTCACCGGCTTTACCTTGCGAGAGAAAGTCGAGTATCCCAAGGAACTGCGATTGATGGGTACCGTCGCCGTCGGGCCCGTCATCGATTGGCTTGTACGGCGTTGCAGACAGAAGCAACACCTTGGCGTGGCGGTAGCCGAACAGGTCCCGCGCGAGCTCACTGACCGGACTGTCGACGTCGAGCAGCTCAGTGAACCGCTGAAACTCGTCGAGGACTACCAGATCTGGTTCCAGAGCCTCCACCCCGGCGCGCGACAGCACCCGTCGAAGTTCGCCGATCACAGCGGACGAGGCCTTGTAGCCGCCCGGCACCGCGGCTCTGCCGATCGTTTCGTCGACCAACGTGCGAAAACGCTCCAGCACAGTAGTGGCGTCGGGTCCTGGCTCATCCACCAGCCGCAAGAACGTCTCAACGATGTCCTTGTCCAGCTTTTGAAGGGCCTTCCCCGGTGCCGCCTTCATCGACAATTCGAGATCGGTAACCCGTTGCTTGAAACTGTCGAGGCTCTGCACTGTTCCCTGGAGAACCCGGTAAGCCGCAGTCTTCGCCGCGCCGCTGAGCTGGAGATGACTGCTCAGGATTACGAAGAGCAGCGCTCGTTCCCTGGCGGTGCCCGAACGCCATCCTTTGTCTGCAAACGAGGTCTTCGGGGTAAGCGACACGAGATTGACCGGCTTGCCAGCGACCCCCGGCGCAGACTTCAGAGCTTCTGTCGATGTTGCCAACAAACTGAGCCGCGTCGACATCGTCACTTGATTGCCGAGGATGTCGAGACGCTGGATATTCTGCCGTGCGACATCGGTGTTGGAGCAAATGTAGATGATGTCGATGCGGTCGACTTCCGGATCATCCTGCAGCGTTTCGATTGCCCGAGCTATGACGCCTCTCGCCACCATGGTCTTGCCAAGGCCTGTTTCGTCAGCGACAAGGAATCGATTTCCAGTCTTGTTCCCGTACAGCACATCCGAGACATGATCCACCGTTGCCCGCTGGAACGGACGCAACGTAGCCAGGTGAGGTTCCGCTGCGAAACGCTCGTGATCAGGCATCTATCTGTGCCTCTCGTTGGGTCGGGTCGTACACCGCGGACCACAGCTCGCGAAACCCCTCAGGCAAGACGCCGTTCGGATCGTCATTATCGATGATGCTTGTGACGACGCCAGCGAGGTGCTCGAGGACCTGTGCGTTGGACGTCGACACTCTGAGCATCTGCTCGAACAGGCCATTCTCCAACGCATCCCAGCGACCAGCCGTCAGAGACGCGTCGTCTTCACCATCCTCGCCGTCGGCAGCAACTCTTGGTGCGCCGAAAGCAAGCAATAGTGCGAGGAAGCGACGGAACGCATCGGGCGTGTTGATCTCCTGCATCACGATCGAGCTCATACGCTCGGCCACATCGTTGATCAGTTCCGCCATGACAACGGCCGAGCTTAGACGGCCACCGCCGTCGGAAACAGTGAGCACGAAAAGCGCTGTCACATCAGACAAATTTAAATTGCTGAACTGCAGATCAATTATTCTGTCCGTGTCCGCAACCAGCGAACTTGCCTTGACAGACAGAAGCGATACCGCCAGAGATAACTCGGGCGGCACAGAAATCGGGTCCGAGCTGGTGAGGTGCAGTGCATAGCGGTCGTCGTCCATAGTCAGCTCAGCCCGAAGCTGCACGTCGAACACCAGCTGGTGAAGCTGGTGGTCGAGCACTGCCTGCGGGTCGTCCTCTGCGTCACCGGCCGGTTCGATGGTCGTAGACTGCAAAATTGAACGGAATCCACCCTTACCAAGCATGGCGTCGACACCGAATATTGCGGTCTTGCCAGTCAATTCGACGAGGATCTCGACGTTTCCTCCGAACGCTCTATGGGTCGCGTTCGCCGACCCGATGAACAGGTGCGCACGCTTGTCCCGCTCGACGCAGTACAGCTTCGCATGCAGCCCCGACAAAGCAGGGCCACCCGTCGAATCCTGGTCGTCTGCCGGAATGCCCGCAGTCGGCGACAGCACGTACGGCTCCGAGATCCATCCTGCAACATCGCTGGATAATGCATCGAACGATTCTTGCCGCGATACGACCGACACCGAGCCGCGGGAGTACTCGGCGAGCGTCGCTAGGCCGTCATCTGTGAGAAAGGGTGAAACCAGCAAGTGTTTGTAGCCGGAAAAGTCAGGCTTCGATGTTCGCGAGCTGCGCACACCAAAGATGTGAAAGTTGACGTCGGTTGCGCCTGAGGGAAGGTCCCACTCTGCCCACCGGATCTCTTCGGCGAGGTCCAAGATGCGACTCGCACGATTCTCCGGCAAGCCGGGCTGGACTGCGGTGGTCAGGAATCGTAAAAAGTCGACAAGCGGCTTGTTTTTGGCGCTCGGCGTGCTGACGAGAGTGCCGTCCAGGGTGATGGCGACGTCCCACGATCTGCCCCGGGCCAGGTTGCGGCTCATCACCACCAACCGGAGAGACACTTCCCCAGTCGTCTCGGATTCGTATCTCGCCAACCACAACTTGGGGTGAAACAAGAAATTGGACGAGTGCTGCACGGCATGCAGTGCCGGTTCGAGCAATGTGTGTAGGCGCGACCGCGTAGTCGGGACGCCAATCATGCCGCGCTGATGGAAGATATCGATCTTGCCGATGCTTGCTTGCACAGCGGCGATCGTTTCGAGAGGGTCTGCAGATCCTGCCGAGGCACTTCGCGATAGAGCAAGCGACGGCAGCAGTGCGCTGTCGAGATCCAACGTGTAGGTGGTGCCGACCACGTGTGTGACTGCGTAGCCCGGCGCGGGTTCGAGGCGTTCGAGCAAGGTGACTCTGCTGTCAGGAGGTAGCACGATCGAGGCCTTCCTTGATGTCGCCGACCATCGTCTGAACGGTCGACCACCGGTAAGTCAGGCGTCCGGCACCTGAGGCGCCCGACCATTCCTTCAGCAACCGAGCGTTGTTCAAACGTGATTGCTCACCTTTGTTGACCCGTTCACGGTCCGCAATCAACCCGCGTAAGTCCGTGGAGGTTGCTGGGTCGTAGGCATTGCCTCTACTTACGGCGGTAAGCCAAGAATCGACAAACGCTTTGGTGTTCAGCGGGATTGGGGTGCTTCTGCCCGTGTTGACTGCCGTCCAGAAAGCTGACATGTCCCAGCTCGAGATGTCGCGGGATTGGGCGGACACCTCGTTGGCCCAGTTGTCCAGTAAGTCGCGGTAGTACTCGATATAGGTCGTGTCACCGGGGGTGACGGCCTTTTCGTACTTCTCTGCGATCAACAGGTTGTATAGCAAGCCGGCGCCATTGATAGTCAGAGAGAACAGGCGCGCATGCTCGACCAGTCCACGGGTGGTAACCGACGCGGTCTTCAGTGCGGGGTGATCCCACGGACTGTCGACAGCTTTGACATCGTGTTCGAGCCCCTCACGTACGAGGTGTGCCAGATATGTGTCGGGCGCTGAAGTAAGAACTCGTTCTTGTAGCCATCCGGCCTCGGAACGACTCAGGTCGAAACCAGTTTCGACCTTCGTTGGGAATCCTTTGGGGGGGTCAAGACTGATGCTCCACATCGCACCCTGCGGGCCGTCGTGTCGAATACCGAGCCGCTTGAGAGCGGCCCAATAGAGATTGGAGGGAAGGGTGTTGACACTTGCGCCCGCGACTCGACCGATCAATCCCTGCGTCTGACCGTCCTTCCGCATGGTCTCAATTAGCTTCCGTTCGGTATCGCGCGCCCTTGTGCGGGCTGCCGTACCCGAGTGCTTCCTCGCTGCTTCCGCATATATCCAGGGAACGAACAGGAAGTACTTTGCCCGTGTGTGCACCGTCGAAGTTGCCGGAAACAGCTGGTCGGACAGCGTGTCTCGAACCTGTCCGATCCCTATATCGTCGAGTGTGCTTGAGTCGGAGAAGAGCTTGACCAGCTCTCGCATCCGGCGCTCTTCGTCAGGTGAGGTGTCCAGCCATGCAATATCCGACACGAGCACTCCCGTCCGTTAGTTAGCTCGATCACCGATCGTGCCAGATGACGTACGTCGGTGTGGGAACTCCGCGTCCGTTCTCCTCATCGCACCCCGAACACGATTGACCGACCGGATTGTGGACAGCGGGACGTTTTGTTGCGAATCGCGCTCCCAGGTGCGAGCCGGTATCGGTGTACACCCTCACGTGATGGTCCCCGTACAACCTCATATGTAGGTGCTCGGCGAGTCCTGTCGTAACTCGCCCACGACAAGGGCCACCCTTCG